>WTHD01000174.1 GCA_011523265.1 Candidatus Binatota bacterium | reverse complement strand
CCCAATGTGTGACCCCCGCAGCCCGGATAATGTCTTTATCTTCGGTGTCGGGCCACTCGCCGGTGTGGGATCAGGGATTGGAGTCAAAGGCCGGCTGACGTTCAAAAGCCCGTGTTATGGAATTTTTGGGGACTCGGCCGGAGGCGGCAAGTTTCCCTATATGGTCCGTTTTAGCGGCTTTGACTATATCGTTGTCACCGGCAAGGCTCCCAAGCCGGTCTATCTGTATATTTGCAACGAGGAAGTCACTATCTGCGACGCGACCCACCTGTGGGGAAAGGGCTGCGAAGAAACGCACGAAATCCTCAAGCAGGAATTAGGCGACTATCCCTCCACCACGCATACCTTGTCCATTGGTCAGGCCGGGGAAAATCAGGTTGGCATCGCCGGTGTGGTATCAGACGGTTGGCGCATTCATGCTCGGTCTGGTGGTGGTGGTGTCATGGGTTCTAAGAACCTGAAAGCCATTGCTGTGCAGGGCAACGGAGGCGTTAAAATAGATAATCCGAATGGACTCTTGGAATGGTCGGACGACTTCCGCCAAAAGCTGGATGGGAACGAAGCGGCCTACGGTTTCAAACGACGTGGAACCCTCGGCGCGGTCGAGATGTACCAAAAGATTGGCGGAAACTTCTGGCGCAACAACCAAGGCACGTTGTTCCGTGGCGAGGAAGTACGGTCAGATAATTGGGTCAAAAAATACCACAAATACTCGGAAGTGTGCTCGTCTGACTGCTATATTGCGTGTGATGGCCGCTATAAGATCGAGGGCCACGAATCAGACCGGGCAAAAAACTTTGTTGGCGAAACGTTCCGTCATCCCGAATATCTTACAACGGCCAGCGGTGCAGGCGCGATGGATATTCGTGACTGGGCTGAAGTGGCCCATTGGGGCAAGATCACCAACGACTATGGCATCGACAACCAAGATCTGAGTTGCTCAATTGGGTTCATCATGGAGCTCAAGCAGCGCGAGCTGATCTCCGACCGTGATGTGGAAGAATTATTCGGGAAACCCCAGAGTCTCGAATGGGGCAATATCGAAGATATCGAAGAGTTGGTAAAAAACGTATCGTATCAGACCAATCCGTTTGGTTGGCTGTTTCGGGATGGTGCGTACTGGGGAGCGCTCCGCTACTCAGAACAAAAGGGCCAGAACTTCATGAAGTATGCCATCTACGGCAAAGGTGGCGCGAGCTTTACGGAAGAGATGCGGCCTTTCCCCACCTGGATGAACAATATGGCTGTGGCCTCGCGTGGTTCCGACCATTTGAAGGGTATCGGCCTGATCGAGAAATTTCAGCGCAAAGACCTCTCGAAAGCCTATTTTGGGACGCCGATTGCAGGTGACCCGACTGTTCCTGACCTGAAAGGGGCTTGTACGGCTGTGCTCGAAAATCAGGTTGCGCTCATTAACTCGTACGGCGTATGCCTCTTCCACTGGCTGCTCGACCCACTCAGCTACGCGCCAGAGAGCTACTACGGCGAGGCGTATACGGCAGTGACCGGGATTGACCGGACGAAAGAAGAGCGAATGCTCGACGGTGAACGAATCTGTAACCTGGAAAAGGCGTATAACTCCCGTCTTGGCCTGCGTCGTGAGCACGATACGATCTGCGAGCGCTGGATGCACGAACCGTGTCCGGAAGGGCCGAATAAAGGGCGCGTTGCCGCTGATATGTTCGAGCAAGTGCTGGACGAATATTATGAGTGGCGGGGCTGGGACAAAGAAACCGGTCTCCAGACGCGCAAGAAACTCGAAGAGCTTGGTATGGAAGATGTTGCGGATGTGCTGGCCGCGGACAACGCCATTGCCGGTGAGAGTCGTTCTAGCCGTGCGGTCCACGTTGATGTAAAAACCGGGGATGATCCTGGTATTCCAGACTAATTGAGAGGAGAGGAATTAAGACGTGATTACAGTCCAGGCAGAGTATACCGCCCGTTTTAAGGAAATCACGCAAATTACGAGTGAGACCATCCAACTCGAACAGCCTAATATGGCTGAATTGGCACAGATCCTGACGACCAAGTATGGAGAGCGGATGGAAGCCTTGCTCATTGACCCGAACACCCAGGACCTTAATGCCAACGGTACGCTCTTTGTCGATTCCACAGGACGGCGGCTCTTTATCGATGATACCTTGGCGGATGGAGAAACCGTCTCCTTCATGGTTGGCATTGCCGGAGGCTAGGCGATTCCTGAGAATCAGAGCCATGGTTCAGGATAGATAGGGGCGCGGCATGCCGCGCCCCTACGTTTTTGTGCGACCTGTCAGGAAGAATAAAAAAATATGCCTGAATCTATCCCCGGGATCGATTGCGACGTAGCGGTTATAGGCGGTGGTATTGCCGGCCTTTCCGCAGCGATTAGCGCGATGAACGAAGGCGCCGAGGTCATTCTGCTCGAAAAGGCTCCCAAGCTGCAACGTGGCGGGAACTCCGCTATTGCCGATGCTCAAATCCGCTATCCGCACGAAGCGGATGAGTACTGTCCCACCCGACAGACCAAAGAAGATTTCTTTGACGCTTTTCTGCGGGTTTCGCGTGGGCGGGCGAACAAAGACCTGGTGCGCGTTGTGGTGGATAACGCGGCTGACGTTGTCGATTGGCTGACTGAGATGGGGATTGCATGGGAAAAAGGTTATCCCAATGTCGCGGGCTATCGACGCCAGCCCGTGGGCGGCGGCTGGCAACTGGTTGACACCCTCTACAAGCATCTGGAGCGGGGCGGGGTGCACGTTGCGTATGAGACCGCGGCTGAAACACTCCTCACCAGCCGGAGTGGCCGCGTGGTTGGTGTGCGCGCGCTCGAACCCGAGGGCTATACCGATATTCAAGCTCGTGGCGGGGTCGTGATTGCGTGTGGCGGTTTCGAGGCCAACCCGGAAATGCGGGTCCGGTATTTAGGACGGCATATGGATGGGCTTATTCTGCGCGGTAGCCGGTATAATACCGGTGATGGGCTGCGTATGGCCCTGGCCATTGGAGCGCTGCCGGCCGGCCAATGGGGCGATTTTCACTCTGCCGTCCTTGATGCGCGTTCTACGCCTTTTGAGTGCGGGGTGACGGCGATCTATATTTTTCAACTCGGCCTGTTCATTGACGAAGACGGCGAACGCTTTCTCGATGAAGGTGAAGACTTTCGCGATCAGACCTATGTGAAATTCAGCAAGGCGATTATGGCGCATAAAAGCGGGGTAGCCTTTAACGTCTTTGACAACAAACCGCGCGCTGAAGACCCGGAAGCCTGGAAACGGGCAATTCGGACGGACGAGGAGGCGTTTGAAGCGCCAAGCATTCGGGAGTTGGCTACTCGCATCGAGGTTCCGGACGACCGCATGGAGCGAACGATTGATGAATATAACGCCGCCTGCCAAGCTGGGGAATTTGATCCGCTCACCCTTGACGGTCTGGCCACGCGTGGCTTGGGCGTCAACAAGACCAACTGGGCACGTCCGCTCGACACGCCGCCCTATCTGGCCTATCCCGTGACCGGGGGCATTACCTTCACCTTCGGCGGTCTCAAATCCAACCCGAAAGCCCAGGTCATCCACTCCACGGGCCGCGCCATCCCCGGTCTCTACGTTGCTGGCGAGCCTATGGGAGAATTGTATTACTACAACTATATGGGCGCGACCTCGGTTTTACGAGGCGCGGTGTTCGGCCGTATTGCGGGACGGGAAGCCGCCCGGCAGGCTGCTACGTAGAGCCCACAGACAGACTTACTGATAGTCTCCACTTGGATTAAACCCGGCGTCCGTGGCTAATACACCCTTACCCGGAACATAATTCACCTCGACCCGGATGCCGTCCGGGTCTTCGAATAAGACCGAGCAGTAGCCCGGCGCCCACGGGCCTTCTTGGGGCGGCATGACGATGGTCGCGTTGAGCTCTTGTAACTGGTTATAGACCTGATCGACATCTTGTCTGGAACGGGCGCGAAAACAGAAATGGTGTAACCCGGTCCGTGTTTGGACGAAATGCTCGTCTTGATGCTCGGGGGTGCAGCGCTGTATGCCAACCCCTGTCCGGGCACCGACATGGTAGCACATGTCTTCGCCGTCAAAGACCAGTTGAAGGCCAAGAAACGGGAGCAGCTTTTTATAGAATGCCTGGCATTCTTTGAACCGACTGACCGTCAGAATAATATGCGCAATACCGTTTACTTCAATCATAACGAGGTCCTATTTTTCTTTCCACGTAGGACAAGTAGCCGAGGCTTCAGACACGGATATTCGCTTCGGACGTGAAGGCTCGCCGTCTGTTACGACCGAGATAAAAAGCGCTCCGGGGTTTAAGCCCGAGATGGTCTTTCGGCACCGACCTTCCCTCATTTCTCCAAACTTTCCGGTTGAGCGGGTAAGCAGGTGCCGAACGCGAGCAACTATGCCGGTTGGGGTGGGATGTCTCCTGTGGGACGTAAGGCTTCGAATTGACGCAGGGCGCGCTGGAACTCTCGCGTGGTGACCCGGAAACGTTGGAACAAGCGACGTGCATCGACCAGGTCGTGCGGCTGGCGCAAGAGATGTTGAACTAGCCGTTCAGCGGGGTCTTCCGGCGTGCCCGAGGATGATAGGGGTTGGTCAGGATCTGACATATATTACTCCTTCTCTGTTTATTTTCTCCTATATGCGCTGATTTTGCAAAAGTCGGCAAGACCCCCTGCAATGCCCAGTATCTATTTTTCAGATTGAGGAGAAGCCAGCTTCTTATCGTTCGGAAATCTTGGGTTGAACACCTCATCCGTATGCTCCCCTAACTGTGGGGCGCGAGACCGAAAATCGGGCCGCTGCCCGTTGATCGAAAAGGGGAGACCCATGACTTCAAGCGTAGAACCAGGCACCTCACGAATCATGTCCAGCGCCTGGGTTTGCGGCTGAGCAATCACCTCGGGAATGGTCAGGATCGGCGCACACGGAACGCCCATTGCTTCCAGGCGTTCCATCCACGTTTCTTTTGTCTCTTGGGCCATATGAGCAGCGATTTCTTGAATGAGGTACCCCCGATGCTCCATGCGATCCGCATTCGTTTGATAGCGGGGATCAGTTACCCATTCCTCGCGGCCAAGGGCTTTGGCGAGTTTGAAGAACAATCGACTGTTAGCCACACCCAGGACTAGGGGGCCATCCCGCGTTTCAAAGGCGCCAAAGGCAACCTGACGTGGACTGCCGGTTGCATGGCGAGCAGGCGCTTTGCCCGTCTTTTTATATTGGATCAGCGCGGTACTGACATAGAAGACTGCGGTCTCAAAAAGTGATGTCGTAACAATACAGCCGCGGCCGGTTTTGTCTCGTTTGCGGAGGGCAGCCAGCGCGGCAATGGCGGTCCACATCCCTGTGCCATAATCGACGACCGAGGTGCCCATACGCACCGGCGGGCCATTTTCCTGGCCAGTCATACTCATCAGCCCGCCGAAGGCTTGCAGCAGCACCTCATAGCCGGGCTTATCCTTGAGCGGCCCGGTATGACCAAAGGCCGTCACGCCGCAATAGACGAGGGTGGGGTTGCGAGACAGGAGGAGATCGGCTTCCAGTCCAACTTGATCGGCAACCCCAGGGCGGAGATTGTGGAGAAACACGTCGGCTTGATCGATGAGTTGATACAGGCGCTTCATGTCCGCCGCGTCTTTGAAATCGATCACAACCGAGCGTTTGTTGCGGTTCATATTCTGAAAGGGCAGAGAGGTGTCTTCAACAAATGGCGGTCCCCAAGCCCTGGCGTCATCTCCGGTTTCAGGTCGCTCGACCTTGATCACGTCTGCTCCGAGATCGGCCATAATAGCGCCGGCTAGAGGACCCGCCAGGTTCATGCCAACCTCAACGACTTTTACTCCCGAGAGCGGCATTTTCTTCTCCGTTTCGCTGCCTGCGCAGTTAGTGCGGGGCTGTTCTCTATAATTGTTTTTGCACCAGTCTAGGGTCGGTATATACGCTTGCTACCGCCCCCGAAAATGTGGGGGACGCTTGGCCAGAAACGCGGCCACGCCCTCACGAAAATCCTCACTCATATAGGCACGGACAATCAAGTCCTCTCCCAAAATATCCTCACCGACCGTGCGCCTATGGTGTTGCAAGCGACGAATGGCCTCTTTGGTGACCTGGAGGGTCAGGGGGGCGTTCTGAGAGATTTCCTCGGCTATCTGGCGCACCCGCTGGTGAAGCTGGTCGGTCTCGAAAATCTCATTGACCAGGCCGAGTTGCAAAGCCTCCTGAGCTCCAACCAGCCGGGCACGGAACATCAGCTCCTTTGTCCTCGCCGGACCTATGGCGTCAACAATACGGGAATGGATAGCCACGCTCAGACAGTTTCCCAGGGTACGGGCAATGGGAAACCCTATCCGACTCTCCGGGGTACAGTAGCGCAGATCGCTCACTAGAGCCAAGGCTGCACCGGCCCCGACGGCAACGCCTTGAATCGCGGCGATAACCGGCTTTTTGACGGTTTCGAGGCGACTGATAAGGCGTTCGAGTTTACGCTCGTATTCAATCGCGTCTGAGTCTTCCTCGAACGAGGTAAACTGGCTGATGTCTGTACCGGAGACAAAGGCTTTGTCGCCAGCTCCCTGCAGGATGAGCACTTTGATCGTGTCGTCCCGGTCAACGACCTCGCAGGCTTCCTCTAGCGCGGCATACATAGTCCAGGTGAGGGCGTTCCGCGCCTCGGGCCGGTTAAAGGTCACGGTTGCAATTGATCCATCAGAGCCGGTGTGATCGAAAAGGAGTTCGCTCATAAGAGCCTGTCTTTTCCTGTGCTGCCGCCGTGGGAGAGGGCTGTGCTATGCCGATGTTTGAAGGGATAACTGTTCGCC
Source organism: Candidatus Binatota bacterium (assembly GCA_011523265.1). Taxonomy (GTDB): domain Bacteria; phylum Desulfobacterota; class Binatia; order Bin18; family Bin18; genus Bin18. The sequence continues at coordinate 9,000 of WTHD01000174.1, read as the reverse complement.
TTCACTTTTGGCCATGACTGTTGTGATCGCCAGGTCTCCGGTGACGTTCACCGCTGTCCGAAACATATCGAGAATACGATCAACGCCGAGGATTAAGGCCAAGCCCACCGTCGGAATCCCGGTCGAGGTCAGGACGAGGGCCAGGGTAATCATACCGGCTCCAGGAACACCCGCCGCACCAATCGAGGCCATGGTCGCGGCCAGCACAATACCGAGCTGGTTGCCGAACGACAGGTCGGTTTGGAAAACCTGGGCAATAAAAATTGCCGCAACGCCCTGGTAGAGCGCCGTCCCGTCCATATTCACGGTAGAGCCGAGGGGGAGGACAAAACTCGCGACCGGATTACTCACGCCGATATTTTTCTCGGCGCACTCTATGGAAACGGGCAGGGTGGCTGACGAAGAGGAGGTCGAGAAAGCGATGAGCTGAGCCGGGCGGGCAGCCCGCATAAACGAAATCCACGACAGGCGACCGATCAGCCGAACCAAGCCGCCATACACAATGCCGCCATGAATGGCTAGGCCCAGGACGACCGTGCCGCCGTATACGAGCAGGGCCGTCAGCACGCTGATCCCGCTCGTCCCGATCACTTCTGCGACAAGGGCGGCAACGCCGTACGGGGCCAGGGCCATAACCCAACCTATGATGACGATCATGGCGTTCTGAAGCTTCTCAAAGAGCGTGACCACACTCGCGTTTTCTTCGGGACCCAGCGCCGTAATCGCGACACCTAAGACAATAGCGAAGAAAATAATCTGGAGCATATTGCCGCTGGTGAGCGAGTCGATAGGGTTCGTCGGGATAACGTCGAGGAGGGTATCGACCATGGAGGGGGAAACGGCGGCAGCGGACATTCGGTCGCCTGCCGCGGCTCCAAACTGGGCGAGCAGTACGGTGCGGTCGGCTGGGTCAATAAACTGACCGGGTTGAACGACATATGCACAGACGAGTCCGATGGAGACCGCAACTGCGGTTGTTCCAAGATAGAGGCCCAGCGTTCGACTTCCCAGGCGACCCAGTTTCCGAATATCGCCAAGGCTGGCCACACCAACCAGCAGTGAGGCGAAAACCAGGGGGACGACAACCATCTTGATCAGACGCATGAATATCTGACCGATGGGACGGAGGATGGTGATCACCTGCTCGCCGAACCGACTGATGGGCCGTGGGGAAAAAGCAAAGTCGCCTCCCTCCAACGGGGTCCTGGAAATTTGCAGCCAGCCCTGCACAGCACCACCCGGAGAAATCACGCCGAGTTGCTGCCGAATGTGGCCAGACTGATCTGCCAGCGCCAGTCTTTGACTAAAAGGAAACCGGACTTTCGCCCAAACGGGGACTGCTCTTTCCTGTCCAAGAAGATCGGGGTATTGCTCGAACGTGGTTTCGAGCAATCTCATCTGGATTGGGACACCAGCCGGTAGCTGAACACGAGAGGACGTATCGGCCGGGTTTTGCTGAAAGACGATCTGCGAGGCATCGCGAACGGCATAGACATCATGTGTCAGGAAGAGTGAATTGGGGCCGAGCAAGAGACCGACCAGCGCGCCGCCCACCATCCCGATGAGAATTTTTGTGTAGAGCTGCATGCAGGCTCCTACGACTCGTTCGCGTCGTCCCAGGTGCCACGCACGGTTGTCTCCGTCTGTTGTTCGAGGGCTTTGATCGTCGCCAACACGTCTTCCTGAGCAAACCCACCCGACTGATAGGCTTTGAGCAGCCCTTGTGCGGCTGAGGCCATAGTCAGGGGTATATCCAATTCCGCGCCAAGATCAGTGGCGAGACCCATGTCTTTGCAGGCGAGATCAATCGTAAACGTTGGCGCGAGCCGATCGCGTAAAATGGCCCTGGTCCCGGACTGCCAGATAAAACTATTCCCGCTGCTGGCTTTGACTATTTTCCACAGTGCATTTGGATCAACCCCGGCTTTGGCCCCGAGGATGAGGGCTTCGGCGGCACCCATCATATGAATAAAGGCCAGCATATTATTCACCAGCTTGGCGACGTTGCCCGCCCCAATATCCCCGACATGAAACACGTTGCTACCCATGCATTGCAGTACAGATTCACACGAATCGTACACGGCCTTATCCCCACCAACCATGATGGCCAGCGTGCCTTTGCGCGCACCGCGTACCCCACCGCTGACCGGTGCATCAAGAAAATTCACCCCCTGAGCGTTCACCTGTTCCGCCAGTCTTTGAACGACGGTTGGCGAATTCGTGCTCATATCGATAATGGTTTTTCCTTTGGCAATACCGGCCAAGGCACCGTTGTCAGCCAGGATGACCTCTTCGACGTGTGCGGGCATGGGTAAGGAGAGACAGATGGCTTCTACACCGGTGGCCGCGGCCTTAGGACTCTCGACCCAGGTTGCGCCATCTTCGATCAGATTGCCGGCCGCCTCTTGTTTGATGTCATATACCTGAAGGGAATGACCGGCCTTCAGGAGATTGAGCGCCATAGGGTTGCCCATATTGCCAACGCCAACAAATCCCAGCTTCATGCGGTCCTCCTTTGATCGTGCGAAACGAAGAGTAAACATGTCCAGCAGCTCATCTCTATTGGAGGACACGTTTACTCTCTGGATGCTGTGAGGTCTATATGAATACGTAAGTCATCTGCAATACGGTCGAGCTGGTCCCTGAGGGCCGTCTCAGCGACGTCGCTCGGAACAGCCAGCGTGATCCGCATATGATAGATCACCGTGCCGTGGCCCGGCTCCGGCTGCGTGGAGGTCTGCATATGCACAATATTCACCCCCTGCTCGGCTAAGCAGCGGGCCACACGAGCGACAATGCCGGCTTTATCCACACCGGTTGCCACCAGTTCATAGCTGCGCGTCTCATCGTTGGCACCATAGGGGAGGGGCTCTTCTTCAAGCGGACGAAAAAAGACGGTCAGGCGTTTTTCCCATTCGAGCCGTTTGCAGGCCGCCGAGAGCCGTTGCTGACAGTCCGGGCTTCGACCCGAGAGGAGGAGGAGTACGGCAAACTCGCCCCCAAGCAGGGTCATGCTGGAGTCTTCGAGATTGCAATCGCACTCGAAAATCAGCTCTGCCAAATCGGCGACGATACCAGGTCGGTCCCGACCAATAGCCGATAATGCGAACCACTGTTTCACTGGCAATTCCTTAGCGTCTGTACGCGGTAAAGATTATGAGCGTTGCGCTTTTACGGCTTCAACCAACTGAGTGAGGATTGAAGCAGACGTTCCGCGCAGGCTCAGCGTGCATAGGGGAGTTAATTCGCTTTCGTACAAATTCACCTCGATCAGCGTGCCGCCTTTCTGGCCGACGGCAATGGGGAAGCCGGCAGCCGGATACACGGTCGCCGAGGTGCCGGCAACGATCATACAGTCACACAATTGTGTTTCGCTGTAACACCGCTCAAGCGCGTCCTGCGGAATGGGTTCGCCAAACGACACGGTATCGCTTTTGAGAATACCCGAACAGCTGGGACACTCCGGTGGCAACTGGTGCAGGGGTACCTCGGAGCCTGGAAAGCGGGAGTTGCAGGCAATGCAGCGCACCAGGGTATAATTGCCGTGGATTTCAATGAGGTGCTGGCTGCCGGCTCGACGGTGCAGGTTGTCGACGTTCTGCGTAATCATGCTGCGCAAGATGCCCATATTTTCCAGCTCAACCAATGCCGCATGGCCAGCATTCGGTTCTGCCGTGCCCAGGGTCTGCCACATTTCTTTGCTTGGCCCTGAGGGCGATAAGCGCTCTTCCCAGGCTTTCTTCGGATCCTGCAGAAACAGCTCGTAGCCGTTCATGGGCGGCTCTCCATACTTTGTCCACAGACCGCCCGGCCCACGAAAGGGTGGAATTCCGCTTTCAACAGAGATACCGGCCCCAGTCATGGCCATGACATATTTGGCCGAAAGAAGGTGACGTGCGGCTTCCTGAATTATTTCGGATGCTGCCATATCCCACCTCTGCACGGTTCAGATGAACCGATCCGCTCACTTGCCTTGCCAATTCGGCGGCCGTTTTTCAGCAAAAGCGAGGGCGCCTTCGCGGGCATCCTCGGTCGCTTGCAGCTCGTTGTAGAGCGCGCGTTCTAGTTTCAGCCCTTCCTCAAGTGACACATCCAGACCGCGTAAGGAGGCTCGCTTGATATGCTGCACGGCCAGCGGCGCACTCTTGCAGATCTCTTCGGCAATCTCTTCACATTTGCTCATAAGCTGGTTCATGGGAACGAGATGGTCAACCAGACCGAGACGATAGGCTTCTTCCGCGGAAATGCGGGCGCCGGTATATAACAGCTCCAAAGCCCGTCCCAGAGGAATGATGCGGGGCAAGCGTTGCGTCCCACCCCCGCCCGGCAGCCAGCCCAGGCGGACTTCACCAAACCCGAACTGGGCATGCTCCGCAGCCACGCGGATATCACACGCCAGAGCCTGCTCCAGGCCGCCACCATTCGCGTGGCCGTTGATGGCGGCGATGATGGGTTTATATAGGTCGAACAGCGTTGGGAAGAGGTTGGTATTTTCGTTTTTCGGACGATTGACATAATTGGCTTTTATGTCACTCCCGGCACTAAATGCCCGCTCTCCGGTTCCGGTCAGAATAGCGACCCGTAAGTCCCGATCGTCCTGAAATTCGATCCAGATATCGGCCAGCATATTATAGGTTTCAAAGTCACAGGCGTTGAGGCGTTCCGGGCGATTAATGGTCACATAGGCAATATGCCCTTTTTTCTCAAAAAGCACTTTCGACATAACTCCCTCCTTCCTATCGTCAGCTATCAGGTGAGAGGTTCAGGAGGCAAGGGGAAGAGATCGAGGCCAGCCCTACCAAAGGGTAGGTCCTAGCGCCGAGTGAATGAGATCGTCAAAGGAAGGCTATACGTCAATCAAGGCTCCGGCCCGCTCTGGTGGCGCCTCGGCTTACTGCGCTTCTTGTCTGATTTGCTTTTCGGACTTGACCTGAACGGCAGCCGCCTCGGTTACCCGTCTGGCGACCACAATAAACCCCGTATGCGCGACCATGCGGTGTTCCGGGCGCATGGAGCGGTCTTTGACATGCCAAAATCGGAGCATGTTTTCCATCACCTCTACGCAGGCAAACCTGGGGTCCGCGTGGAGCGCATCTACCAGCGCTTTGACCTGTAGCACTGTGGGCAGATAGCCCACGAGGACCCCGCCAGGCCGGACGACTTCTCGGGCATGAGGCACGACCTGCCATGGCTCGGGGAGATCAATAAGGGTGCGGTCAACCTCCCGGACCGGTAAGCCCTGATACGCATCGGTTTGGACTAATATCCAGTTTGGCGCAGCGCCCAGAAAACGCTTGACGTTGTTACGTGCCATCTTGCAATGGTCGGCTCGAATATCAACGGTGAGCAAATGTCCCGCTGGCCCTATGGCCCGCAGCAAAGCCATACTCAACGCGCCCGGACCTGATCCAACCTCAAGTACACGGGCGCCAGGGAATACATCTCCCCAGAGCAGGATAGGGCCAATATCCTTGGGATAGATCACCTGGGCCTGGCGCGGCAGGTTAGGAATCAAACGTGCATACGTTGGCCGTAAGATACGGAATCTTTCTCCCTGACCAACTTGGACCAGGCTGCCTTCTGCAAGCCCGATGAATTGCTCGGCAGGAATATTCCCGCCACGGAGCGCAATGACACTACCGGGGTGCAGGATACGTATATATTCGCGCTCTTTCTGGTCAATGAAGAGAACACTGTCGCCCGGCTGCAGAGTCGCCCGATCCGAGGCGGACGGCGGCGTCATCCTTCCCTCCACGGGGTCCGCTCCGCCTCGCCGTCGAGAATCATAAGTATCTGATTTTGAAGGATAATTTTAACCCTCATGGCATCGACGGTACCACGCGTGTCATAGACTGACAAGAACCCTTCACCCTTGACAGTCAATCAAGCAATCCCCTATCCTAGCAGGAACAACAGCGGAGGAAAGAATATGGCAGAGAGAACGAAAACCGCCCAAAAAGATAAAAAATCCGGCTCACAGCAGATATGCCCAAAGTGTGAAGCGCCCATGCGGGTCGTGCAGTTCGCCGGGTTTGGAAAAAAGGGATTCTACTGGGTGTGTGAAAAGAACGCAGAATATGCCTTCCCCACAAGCTCAGTCCGGGGTTCGTAAATGCCGCGGGCGAAGCAAGCACATAAGTCGCGTGGGCTAGGGCTCTTTGACGAGGAAGAGCAGGGGGAGGACCTCGATGAAGAGGAACTTCCAAAAGACGAAGCTGGACGACGCAAGATAAAAAAGCGCTATGAAGAACTCCTTGGGATTCGGGTCTCCAAGCTACGCGGACGCGTGTTGAACCGGGAGCGGATCAACAAGACCATTGAGGGAATCTATTTTATTTGTGCCCGCTGCTCTCAGATATGCCACAGCTTGGATGAGGGGATCGTTGAAGACCCCGATAATATTGAAAATCTGTGCGCCGAGTGCGCGACGAACACAGCGGACTGAACAATCGTAGAGAGTCCTGTCGTTCTTCCTGTCATTGCCTGACTGTTCATCCCTTGCACATTCCCGTGCAGTATACTAGCAAGAGTGCTGCGGCGTCATGCAGCGCATCGGACGCCGCCAGTGTCTTGTCTTCCCTGTTCGTGTTTATCAGGGAAACCTCAGGACTCCAGGAGGTCGTATGCGGCAGTACCAGACTTATCCTCCCTTTTCGTTCCGGCCCCGTTCATCCTGGTCTGGTCTTCTCGCTGTCCTGTTCGTTTTTGCTCTCTTTTTAATCCTACCCGGCCGTATTTCTGCCGTGTCTGCCGTACCCGTTCAGGTCCATCATGTTGGATTTGATCGCCAGGCGCAGGCTCCGGTGGTGATCCTTGCAGACACCGAGACGGCGCGATTTCTCCCGATCTGGGTCGGCCCATTTGAAGCCAGAGCCATTGCTATGGCACTAGCCGGAACCCCTGCTCCCCGTCCTTTGACGCATGACCTGATGAAGAATGTCCTTGAAAATATCGGTGTTGAGTTTCAAAAGATTGTGGTAAGCGCACTTGAAAATAATACGTATTTTGCACAGATTCATTTGCTCTTCACTGACCGATCAGTTGAGATCGACAGTCGTCCGAGTGACGCCATTGCGCTTGCTCTCCGGTTCGATCGACCTATTTTCGTCGCGCAAGACGTTTTTACGGAAAGCAGCCAGCGTTTACCCGCTCCACTCCAGACCATCAGCGCGACGGTCATGGGTATTGAGGTGCAGAATCTGACTGCTGAACTTGCAGAATATTTTCAGCTCCCGACTGCGGAGGGGGTGCTCGTAACCAATGCGGCTCAGGGTCGGGGAACGCTGCAACGCGGTGATGTCATTCTGGCCCTGGAGGGTGAACTCATCCGGAATATCTCGGATTTTCGGCAGAAAACTTTACAAGGGCATCCGTCTGTCCGTCTTCTTGTCCGACGTTCCGGACAGGATATCAATGTCATCCTGAATGCGAGATGAACCGCAGTGAAAGAATGAATCAAAAAGGAGTCTGAGCATGAATGCTTTAGAGGATAAAGAGGCTATTCGCGATTTAATGACACGTTATTGCCTCTCGATTGACGCTGGACGCTATGAGGACTGGGTTCAATGCTTTACCCAGGATGGCACGTTTAACAGTCCGATTCTCGGCGTATGGCAAGGGCCGGAGAAACTGCTGGCATTTACTGCGCGCTATAAAGAATGGACTGGAGACGCGCAGCCTCGTCACTGTGTCATGAATATTCTGATCGACCTCGACGGAGATACGGCTACCGCAGAGAGCTATCTGCTCATGACGCATGCGGCACAGGGAAAAACCGAACTTGTGATTTCCGGACGTTATGAGGACCAGATCGAGAAAGTTGCCGGGCAGTGGCGTTTTAAGGAACGAAAGGTTTGCCCCGATACCTCGCCGGCAGGCTGAAGAGGGTCGTTACCGTCAAGCCTCTGTGACGTCTTTCCCATACCCCCTTTCAAAGTCGAAGAAAGCCGTGTAAGACCGGCCACGTGGAGGGATGGCCGAGCGGTCGAAGGCGCCGGTCTTGAAAATCGGTAGAGTCCAAAAGGCTCTCGTGGGTTCGAATCCCACTCCCTCCGCCACTGAAGCTGTCTACGACGGACTCACCCGCAAATCAGTACCGCCCGTGACCGGTAGAGTCACACCGGTAATAAAGCTGGCTGCATCAGATGCCAGAAAAACGGCGGCGCTCCCAATATCTTGCGGTTGCCCTAACCGCCCCACGGGCACAGTTCTGGCGTAGGCAGCCTTTTGTTCGTCCGTCAGCGCGTTGTCCATCATGGGGGTCTGGATCGGACCAGGGGCTATGGCATTGACCCGGATGCCGAGCGGCGCCACTTCATAGGCTAAGTCGCGGGTTAATGCGGAGACACCGGCCTTCGAGGCCGCGTAGGGGATATGCGGCGTGGTAAAGTGAAACGCGGCAATAGAGGACAGATTCACAATGGCTCCGCGCTTGTGTTTTTGCATCTCTTGTATGACGCGCTGGCTGCATAAAAACGTCCCTTTCAGATTGGTGTCGAGAACCCTATCCCAGTCTGCCTCACTCTGGTCAGCAATAGACTTGATAATAACGACCCCTGCGTTGTTGACTAAAATGTCGATTGTGCCGAACCTGTCCAGGGTCTCGTGAACAAGTCGGTCGATCTCACGAGCTTGAGTCACATCGGTCTGTACCCCCAACGCTTGTACGCCCTTAGCTTCAATCTCAGCGACAGCGGAGGCAAGGCCGTCCTGGGCCATATCGGCCACGACAATGTTGGCTCCAGCCCGAGCCATACTCAGCGCCACGCCCAGGCCTATACCCTGAACCGCCCCGGTGACAATTGCGACACGTCCATCGAGTTGCGCCATATATCCTCCTCGTCGACAGGGCCGGGGCTTATTCCGGCCAGATCACATGATGTTCTTGGGTAGCAAAGCCCGCAACCCGCTTGCCCTGGCTGGCCAGTGTCATATAGGCGTCGAGTCTACCAAAGCAAATATGCGTGGTGAGGGGTCGCCATGGAATCGAGCAGTTCATCC
>WTHD01000526.1 GCA_011523265.1 Candidatus Binatota bacterium | reverse complement strand
CCGCGGTCAGGTCCACGCGATGCTGACGGCCGCGGGCGCAGAACCGGAAGATACGGACATTCCGTTCATGCCGGGTCTGCTCCCGAGCTAGGGCCTGGGTGGCGTCCGGGCGGGATTGACGTAGGGGCCGCCCTATTTCGTCCGGCAGGCTTCGGGTTGTGTTTAGGAAGTCAATAGGAGCCGAGTGCCCCCTGGAAGCCGGGCGTGGCCGTAGGAAAGGGTTTGGCATGGACACGGCCCTACCCTCGTGAGAGGAGTAAGTCCGGTCTGAGCACGGTTTGATGGAGAGAGAGTGCATTCACAGTTGCTTTCGACACCATCAGCGCGTTTGCGTTTTTACGCGCCAGGCTTTGAGCCAGGTCAGCCACCGTAGGCAGGAGTTTTGCCTGCGTCACCGCCCGATTCAGCATCCCGACGGATAACAGATCGGTTGCGCTGTAGCGGCGGCAGGTCAGGATCATTTCCTTGGCGCGCGCCGGTCCCACATGGGCCGCGAGCAGGGCCACCATGGACGGACTCAACGGGGCCCCAAGGTCGACTTCAGGAAACCAGAACTCCGCCCCTTCTATTGCGACGCGCAAATCGCAGCCCAGCGCCAACCCCCAGCCTCCCCCAACCGCATAGCCATTCACCGCCGCAATTGTGACTTGCTCAAGGTGGACTAATGTTGCCAGGACACGCTCCGTCAGACGCGCCCGGCGAGGAGCGAATTCTCTGAAAATTTTTTCACGCTCGGCTGGATCGCTGACGCCTTTCGTGAGCGATAGATCCGCACCAGCGCAGAAGGTATTACCTGAGCCGGTGAGGATCAGGACCCGGATGTCGGCATCGTCCCGGAGCTGGCATAATATGCTATCCAACTCCAGCAGAATATCTTCGTTTAACGGATTGCGTTTTTCCGGCCGATTGAAGGTGAGGGTTGCAACACGCTCTCCTTTTTCCAGTAAGAAATGCCTTGGCATCCTGCCTCCCTGACGAATACGATACAGTCCCCTAATGTCGAATCGCTCGGACAGACCACCTCAGAGGGAATTACATACAGAGGAGAGGACTTACCGATGCGACCAAAATCCAGCAAAAAACCGAAAAGAACAAAGGCTGTCCAAAAGGCCCTGGTCGGTCATGCGGATTGTGCTCACTGGTGTGTTGGCGGAACCCGTACCCAGCTATAAACGCCAGACGCTTTTCCGTCTCGCTCAGGAACCCTTTTACTTCATCCGGTTCACATCGGTCGGGTTGATCAGGTCCGGGGCGGTCCAGCCCTCGATATCGTATTCCGCCATACACTGATCGACAAAGGATTTGAGCTGATCCGCGCGGCCCATTGCTATAGCCGCGGGCACGTTTTCGAGTTTGATGTTCTCGTAGTTGCCGGCGTAGTTGCGCTCGTACAGTTCGTGCCGCCCGCCAAACTCGGTCCCGATCGCGTCCCACAGAATCTTGAGCAGCTTGACCCGCTCCAGCGCATCGTAATCGTTGGAGCCGCGTAAATACTTCTCCAGATAGGGCTGGAGCTCCGGCGTTTTGAAGTCTTTCACATGCGAGTTGAGATAGATCAGACCGCTCGAAATGGTTTGCTCGATAATCTCTTTGATACGAGGATAGGCAACCGGAGCCAGGACGCGGTAGGCCAGGCCGTACTCCGTGTTGGGCTGGAGGGCACCATTGACCCACTGCTCGGGGGTCTTGGTCATTGCCTCGGTCAGGCCCCAAAACATATGGCGCCAGGCCAGCACCTCACCGACCTGTACCTGGGCGCTCCGCTGGCCCTGTACGCCCAGCGCGTCGAGCGCTTTCAGCAGTACCCCGGCCAGAAAGTCCAACTTCACCGCGAAACGTGTGCAGCCGTGCAGGGTAAAGCGAGGGATAAAACCCGAGCCGGGGAAAAAGGCGTTGGCCTTATCCAGGTCGCGATAGACAAACAGATTCTCCCAGGGGATGAGGACCTTGTCCAACACCAGAATGGCGTCGTTCTCATCCAGCCGGGAGGATAGCGGATAGTCGAACGGACTCCCCATGGTAGCGGCGTGCAATTCATACGACGGGCGACAGATAAGCTTCACGCCCGCACTCTCCATGGGAATCATGGCAAACAGCGCCATCTCGGGTTTACCCAAGGGCGTTGGGCCGTAAAAGCCGATGAAATTGTGGTGCGTCAGGGCAGAGCCGGTCGCGACCACCTTGGCTCCACTGACGATGACCCCCGCGTCGGTTTCTTTTTCCACCTGCACGTAGACATCTTTCACCTCGTCGGGGGATTTGGCCTTATCGACCGGCGGGTTCACCAGGGCGTGGTTGAGAAACAGGCAGCGCTCCTGGGTGTGGCGATACCAGCGTAACGCGTTGTCCTGGTACGGCGCATAGAATCCGGCGTTTGCACCCAGGGTGCCGGTCAGGCTGGCTTTGTAGTCCGGCGAGCGCCCCATCCAGCCGTAGGAGATGCGCGCCCACTCGGCAATAGCGTCTCGACTACCAACCAGGTCTTCCTGACTCTTCGGTACCTTGTAAAACTTATGCGTGAACCCGCCGTTCCCCGTATCGGTCGGCGTGCTGAGCGTCGGTCCTTTTTGCGGGTCGTGCAGCGCATCATACATGCGCGCCAGCATACGGGCGGAATTCCGAAAGCCAGGATGCTGGGTAACGTCTTTGACGCGCTCACCATAGATCCAGACCTCCCGGTCATCCCGCAGGCTGTCAAGGAACTCTTGGCCGGTCAGGGGTCTTTGTCCGCGCCCGCGGTCGGCTTGCGACCCCGGGTCGGCGGCCTGTGTCTGTTGGCTCATCGTCTGTCCTCCAAGCGCACCTGCTACGGTCTGCTTCTGTCTATAGGGCGGACCATATTTCGGCAAGTTCGAGCGCGCCGGAGCGAGACGGCTGCCCTAACCACCTACGGCCGAAACTGTAACGCCCTGGGCACAAGTCGCATCGGTTGAGACACGACTTGATAGGCGGTTTCCACCCACTCACAGATATAGCGACGGGTATCCCTGGGATCGATCATTTCTTCGATCTGGAATTTATTTAACGGGCCGAGCGGTCCCCGCACGCTCTCGATCCGGGCATTGAGTTCCGCGCGGAATGCAACGGGATCATCCGCTTCTGCCAACTGGCGTTTATAGGCCGCTTCGATGCCGCCCTCGGGCGGAATCCCACCGACATCCGCCGCCGGCCAGGTGACGCGCATCGAGGGTTCCGAGCGTGGAGTGGCATAATTGTTCCCGGCCACGCCGAAACTGCGGCGCATCAGGACGGTGAAGATGGGGACCCGAACCTGGGCGAAGGCAATCATCCATTCCGCCCCTTTGCGAATCGTGCCCGGCTGCTCGCGCGCCGAGGCGAGCGCGCAGCCAGGGTTGTCGACCCGGTTCAAGG
>WTHD01000530.1 GCA_011523265.1 Candidatus Binatota bacterium | reverse complement strand
ACCTTTGCCCAACCGTCCGGCATGGTTGAAATGGGTTTTCCGTGCCGCATTATCGGCCTGGCGGCCGACCCGAATGATCCGCATGCCGTGTATGCCGGCCTGGAGGTTGGCGGAATCATCCGCAGTAAAGACGGCGGCGATACCTGGGAAGACTGTAGTCAAACGCTGCTCCAGTTTGCCGAGCAGGATTATTTGAAGAGTCGGATTCTGAGCAACACCGACGCCGAGGGTATGATGGACACACACGCCCTGGTGCTGAGTGCCGCGCAGCCGGGCAACGTCTTTCTGGCCACGCGCATGGGCCTGTTCCAAAGCGCGGATCAGGGTCAGACCTGGGCGGATATGGAAATCTGGCGTTCTTCGCCGCTGGCGTACGCGCGTGATATCCAGGTCGCTCCCGGTGACCCCAATACCCTCTACGCCGCGCTGAGGCCGGGGGCGCTCACGCTGAACGGCTCCGTCTATCGCAGCCCGGATCTGGGTCAGACCTGGCAGCGCTTTGATCATGGCATCTCCCCCCAGAGTACCATGATGACCGTTGCCCTCAGCCGCCAGGACCCGCAGCTCGTATACTGTGGCACGCGGGAGGGCCAGGTGTTCGGCACTCAGGACGGTGGTACGACCTGGGGAGAGTCCGCGCTGCCGGACGGATGTCAGAACGTCTATACCTTGGCGTGCGGATAACAGCCGTCGCGTATTGATTGAAACCCGCCGCTACACTCCTCTTGAGTGGGGTGAAGCGTAGCGGTGGAGTGGTTTTTGTCAGGTCGAGAAGCGGGAATCCGTCCTGGTCCACAGTCACCCCTCCACACAGGAGATGAGGTATGGACCGGTCGGGACAAGAGCCTCAAAACCCTTGCCCGAGCGGACTGTGTAGGCTAGAAATAATGCTTTCACGTTTCAGTTCACAACACGTCAAAACGGAGGGAATGCAGAATGGCCGTAAATGGAAAGTTTCCCTATAGCGGGGCGGTTGATGCCGACGGACACATCCTTGAGCCACCCGATACCTGGGAGAAGTATATTGATCCAAGATATAAGGACCGGGCAATCCGTCTACATACCAATGAAGACGGGCTTGAGGTCCTGGAACTGGATGGACGACCCGCAAAGTATTCCCAGCCGGGACAACTGGCCCAGTTCGGAGCGATGGGGAAAAAATCGGAAGAAGAAACCGCACCCCACCCGGACCGCACTTATATTGGCGAGGCGCCCTTTGGTTCGATGTATCCCAAAGAGCGGCTGGCCCGTATGGATCAGGAGGGTTTGGAAAAAGCCATTATCTACCCGAGTCTGGGTCTCTTATGGGAAACCGAAGAGGTTGAAGGCCTCGATCTCCAGGCGGCCTACGCCGAGGCGTATAACCGCTGGGTGGTTGATTTTTGCTCCGACTCCGCTGGCCGGTTGATCCCGATTGCTCATATCTCAATGGGAGATGGGAATGTGGCGGCCCAGGAGTTGGAACGGGCGGTACGCGCCGGGGCCAAAGGCGCGTTCTTCGTGCCGTTTACGCCAACCAATAAATCCCACGCCCACCCGGACTACGACCCGTTCTGGGCCAAGGCCCAGGAGTTGGACGTCCCGGTCGGTATTCACCCGAGCGGTGAACCGCCCTCCAAGCGGGTGCACCAACGCTTCAAGGATATGCAGAAATGGGCGTTGTGGCACTACAATGTGCACGGCGCCCAAGGGCCGCTCCAGGCCTTTACGGCGATGTTCCAGTACGGCCTGTTTGAACGTTTCCCCAAGATCAAGATTGTGGTGCTGGAATCGGGTGCGGGCTGGGCTGGCTATCTGCTCAACCGTATGGATGCGGTGTTTGACAGCCCCTTGGGCGACACCGTCAAGCTCAAAGAAAAACCCAGCTATTACTTTTATCGCAACTGCTGGATTTCCGGCGACCCGGACGAAAAAGCCTTTGGTCATGTGGTGGACTTCGTAGGCGCGGATAAATTCTTCTGGGCCTCTGATTTTCCGCACCCCGACCATCCGGACAACTATATGGACGAGTTGGTCGAACTGCTTGAGCCCATGTCTGCGACAACGCGGCAGAAGGTCATCGGCCAGAACGCGGCGCAGGTGTACAACCTGTAAAAGGAAGGCGATGAAACTCGAATACCTGTGCGATTACACTGCCACCTTCATTACTCCGATCAGCGTCGGCAAAGGGCCGCTCGGCGAGCGTATTGTGGCCGACCTGACCGGCGGGCACTTCGAGGGCCCGAGGATGAAGGGCACGGTCCGGGCCAGTGGGGCCGACTGGGCTCTGGTCGGCCCGGACGGCAACCTGCGTCTCGACGTGCGGGCGGTCTTTGAGAGCGATGATGGGGCGGCGGTCTATGTCACCTACCGGGCGCGTATGGAAGCCACCGAGGGTATTCGGAAAGCGCTTGCGGGCGGTGGCTCGACCAATTTTGGGGATAATTATTTTATCTCACAGATACAGTTTGAGACCGGCGACGAGCGGTATGCCTGGCTCAACAACCTGATGGCAGTGGGCGAGGGCAAACTCAAGCCCAACGAGGTGACCTATCGGGTGTATGCCGTCGTGCCGGATTAATTTTTCATTCACACGCCTCCTGCCTCAGATGCTCTCTGAGCGTCTGGCCGGTATACTCCGTGCGGTGCAGGCCGCGTTTCTGTAACACCGGGACGACCGTATCAACAAATTCCGTAATTGAGCCCGGCATGGTCGAGGGGGTGATATTAAACCCGTGGCCGCCGGTCTCATCCAGGATCGCTTCCATCTGATCGGCGATCTGCTCTGGCGTGCCGACAAGTTGCGGACAGCCAATGGTCGCGCCGTAGATTTTACCGACCTCGCGCATGGTGAGTCGGTCGCGGCCCAGATCGCCCGATTGATACATCTTGGTGAATATCTCGAACAGCCCACGTATGCCTTCAATCTCAATGTCTTCAACCGGCTGGTCCAGGTCATACTGGGACAGATCGTGGCTGGTGTGCCCCGACAGCAGGGCTAGTCCACCTTCGACCGGAACGCGCTCGTTCATATCCCGCTGTTTCCGGCGCGCCTCTTCCTCCGTTCCTCCGACAATGGCCTGAATACCCCAGATAAATTTGAGACTGGCAGGATCCCTGCCGAGGTTTTTCACCCGCGCGCGCATGTCGTCCGCATAGGCTTTCATCGCCCGTGGCGTGAGTTGCACCCCGAACGCCGCTTCGGCATGCTTGGCGCAGAAATCGCGTCCCGCGCCCGAGGCGCCGGCCTGAAAAAGAACCGGATAGCCCTGGGGCGAAGGGGAAACGGGCGAGATGCCCGGACAGGAGAACCACTTGCCCTTGTGATTGATGGGATGGACTTTGCTGGGGTCAACATACACCCCGGACGTTTTATCCCCCACGACCGCGTCAGGCTCCCAGCTCTGCCACAGTTTGTGACAGACCTGCATGTATTCGTCGGCGCGCTCATAGCGCGCGTCGTGCGCAATCATGTTCTCCCAGCCCATATTGTGCGCCTCCCCAATATGGACAGAGGTAACAATATTCCACCCGATCCGTCCCTTGGTCAGATGATCGAGCGTCGAAAGTTTGCGAACCGCCATATACGGCGGGTAATAGGTGGCGGACAGGGTCACGGCAAAGCCGAGCCTTTCGGTGACCGCGGCCAGCATGGGAATCAGCAGGGTGGGGTCATGAACCGGAAACTGAACGGCATGGATGAGGGATTCATCGGTGCGGGCGCGGTAGTTGCCATAGGTGGCAAGTTGGTCCGCAAAAAATATGGCGTCAAACTTGCCCCGCTCCAGCGTTCTGGCAATGTCCTGCCACATATCGGGTTGAGCAAAAGAGGAGCCGACCGTGCTGTCCGGATGGGTCCACGACCCAACCGTATGATTCATGGGGCTGTGAATCAGAAAAGCATTCAGATGCATAATGTTTTTCACGGTGCGGCTCCCCCTGCGTTTTTATGCGCCCAGCATCTCTTGAGCCAACCCCTCTAACTCTGGAATGACCTCCTCTTCCTGAAGCTTGTTGAGCCAGATAATGGCGTGTTCCGCGCCGGCCGCTTCCAATGCCTGGACCTGGTCCCGGCTATGCAACTGCCCTGGCTGCCCAAAGGCGATAACGGAGATAGACTGGGGATCACGCCCGGCTTGGGCGGCCAGTTCGTTCAAGGTCTCGCGTCCGTGTCGAATCTCGTCGGGCGAGGTGCTGACCGGCATCCAGCCGTCTCCCCACTCAACCGTCCGTTTGAACACATTCTTGGCCGAGCCACCCAGAATAACGGGCGGATGCGGCTTTTGGGCCGGCTTGGGAAAGCACTTGACCGCGGGAAAGTCATAATACCTGCCGTGATATTCGGACTCGTCCGTGGTCCACAGTTCTTTCATGGCCAGCACCGAATCCCGGGTCTGGGTCCAGCGGTGCGGAAAGTCTCCGCCCATGATCTCACACTCCTCTTTTTGCCAGCCGGCTCCAATACCAAACAGGAAACGTCCGCCCGAATAGTGATCCAGCGTGGAGATCTCTTTGGCCAGCAACAACGGGTTGCGCTCCGGCACGAGGCAAATCCCCGTGCCCAGCTTGATCTTCGTGGTCGTAGCTGAGGCCCGAGCCAGCGACACAAACGGATCGGAAATAATCCCGATCGTTCTCGGAATCGGCTGATCCGGAGCCATGGGATAGCCCACGGTGGTATGCACCGGCAGAACCGGATGTTCCGGGACCCAAAACGAGGCAAAGCCCAGTTCCTCGGCCTTTTTCGCCACCACCGCAGGGTCCGCCGACTCGCCGGACGTGAAACAGAATACGCCAATGTCCATATACTTTCCTCCTTATTCTGAAATGGTCATTCTTGTGTATCTGTCTTGTTCCATTGCCTGCAAGATGTTGGGCTGCCTCTTCTACGGGAATACCGGACCGTATTGTGTCATACCTGCGAAAGCAGGTATCCAGGCTTCGAAGATACGACGAAGCCAAGGAGAGGCCGCGCGCTGCCTGAGAGAGAGAAAATGGACCACACCGGACACAATAAACTCGTCTCTTTTATCTGGTCGATTGCCGATGACTGTTTGCGCGATGTCTATGTGCGGGGCAAATACCGCGATGTCATTTTGCCCATGTTCGTGCTGCGTCGCCTTGACTGTTTGTTGGAAGACTCCAAAGACGCGGTCCTCGAAGAAGTCCGTTTTCAGCGTGAAGAGGCCGGGTTTACCGATTTGGACCCGGAGGGCCTGCGCGCAGCTTCGGGCACGGTGTTTTACAACACGTCTGAGTGGACGCTCAAAAAGTTGGTTAAGACGGCATCCAACAACCGTCAGATTCTGGAAGCGAACTTCCGAGCCTATCTGGACGGCTTTAGTGACAGCGTCAAGGAAATTATCGACAAGTTCGAGTTGCGCAATCAGATCAAGCGTATGGTCGAGGCTGATGTGCTGCTGGACGTGCTGGAAAAATTCACCTCCGAACGCATCAACCTGAGTGCGCATGAGGCCGTAGACCCGGACGGACGCCCGCTCGCTCCCCTGACCAATCTCGGCATGGGCTATGTGTTTGAAGAATTGATTCGCAAGTTTAACGAAGAAAACAACGAAGAGGCAGGCGAGCACTTCACCCCGCGCGAAGTCATTCAGCTCATGACCCATCTCTTATTCGAGCCGGTTAAAGACCAACTGCCACCAGTCATCACCGTCTACGACGGAGCCTGCGGGTCCGGCGGCATGTTGACCGAGTCCCAGGGCTTTATGACCGCTCCCGACGGTCAGATTCGCTCAACCGCTCCGGTGTACCTGTACGGCAAAGAAGTCAACGGCGAGACCTACGCGATTTGTAAGTCCGACATGATGATTAAGGGCAATAATCCCGAGAACATCAAATACGGCTCAACCCTGGCCATGGATGAGTTTGCAGGCATGCGCTTTGATTTCATGCTGTCCAACCCACCGTATGGAAAATCGTGGAAAGCGGATCAAAAATTCATCCTCGACGGCAAGGACATTCTCGACCCACGCTTTGAAGTCGCACTGACGAATTTCAAAGGCGAAGAAAAAACCGAACCTGCCATCCCGCGTTCCTCAGACGGACAGCTTTTATTCCTGATGGATATGGTCAGCAAAATGAAGCGGCTGAAGGATAGTCCGCTCGGCTCACGCCTGGCTTCGGTCCACAACGGTTCATCGCTGTTTACTGGTGATGCCGGCAGCGGGGAGAGCAATATCCGTCGCTATATTATTGAGAACGACTGGCTGGAAGCCATCATCCAGTTGCCGAATAATTTATTCTATAACACCGGCATCACGACCTATATCTGGCTGTTGTCCAACAACAAGCCACCCCATCGAAAAGGTAAGGTCCAACTGATTGACGCCTCCGAACTCTACCGCAAACTGCGTAAAAACCTGGGCGCGAAAAACTGCGAATTCGCTCCCGACCACATCGCCCACATTACTCAACTCTACCTCGACATGCCGGGTCACACGAAAGAAAAGCCTCGCTCCAAAATTTTCGACAACAGCGACTTCGGCTACTACAAAGTCACGGTCGAACGCCCCCTGCGCCTCGCGGCCCAATTCACGCCGGAACGTATTGCCCCCCTGCGCTTCGTCCCCGCACTGAGCGAAATCATGGCATGGGCCTACGAACGCTGGGGCGATGCAATCTATGCCGAACTCGCCGATCATCAGAAGGCAATAGAAGACCATATCGAGCGTGAAGAACTCAGCCTGTCACCAAAAAACCGTAAAGCCCTCTTTGCCCTTAAAACCTGGACCACACAAAAGGCGCTCATGGAAATCAGCCTACAACTTATGGCAGAGGTCGGCCAAGAGCTGTGTTTGGACTTCAACCAGTTCAAAGCTCACGTGGACACTGCGCTGAAAAAGCTGAACGTCAAACTCAGCAGTTCCGAAAAAAGCCAAATCCTCAACGCCGTAAGCTGGCGCGACGAAAACGCGTCCAAGGTCATCAAAAAAGTCCACAAGCTCTCGGGCGAAAAACTCGCCCACCTCTTGAATGCCCTGAGAACCTCCGCCGACCACTTGCCCGACTACGGCTTTTTTCCTCTCCCGCCGGGAGAGGGCCAGGGTGAGGGTCACTCCTGGATCGAATACGAATCCGACTCCGAACTCCGTGACACCGAAAACGTACCCTTAAAAGACAACATCCACGCCTACTTTCTGCGCGAAGTTCGCCCGCATGTTGAAGACGCCTGGCTGAACATCGACAAAACCCAAATCGGCTATGAAATCAGCTTCAACAAATACTTCTACCAGCACACCCCGCTTCGCTCCTTGGAAGAAGTGACAGCCGAAATTCTGGCGCTAGAGAAGGAAACCGAAGGCTTGCTGAAAAAGCTGGTCAGTTTTGGGGAGACAGACTGAGTTCAGTTCAGCCTCGTTGAGCCTATTTGAGATCAACCCGGCTGATCTTTACCAAGCGATGCCCCAGCAGATCAACAGCAGCCTGGGCTTGCTCAAGGGGAATATAGCCAATCAGGGGCTCATATTGCCCATCCGCCGGTTCCATCTCAATGAATAACACCTCGGTCAGGACTGGTCGGAAATGTTCCATGCGGAGGAGAACCGGACCGTAAATGTCTCCACTGACAACGGTTTGAGTCGCCGTTTCTACCTCCACTGTATCAAGTTTGATCAACTGTCCTAAACGGGCCTGCCACGCTTTAGGTAAGGTCAGGTACGCTGCTCCCGTATCAACCAAGGCGTCACAATGGATGCGGCAGGTCGAGTCAGTGCCATTTTCTATCTGTACTTCAACAACAATCCGTCCCATGACGACGCTCCTGTCAGGTGCAGTGTCTAACCGAGCAGCTCGGCTATGAGAGAAACAGCAGTCTCAGTGCAGTCTAGCAAATATACCAGCGCTGAACAGGATAGCTTTTTATCGCTGAATGGGATTATCGACGGATAGCAGGAGTAATACCGTAATGATGAAACGCTGCTTTGTGTGATTATCTCGATTCCCTTGCAGTAACCCTCTCAGTTATTTAATCTTTAGTTAGTAAAATTTAATAAAAAGAGTGTGTGTTAAACAAACTTTCATTAGAAGATGTTATTATTTAATCTTTGGTCGGTAAAATTTAATAAGAATAGCCGGTATTTAGAAACTTTTAACTAAATAGTGAAAGGGATACTGGTTATGCAGCGTGGGGAAATAGGTAGATACGAGGTGACGAGCATTGGAGGCGAGCGAGTCAGGGCCTTTGTGCCGGCACCGCTCCCGCCCAACCCTGCGCTGGTTCTGGACGGTCCGTTACAGCAGGCGCTTGAATCAGCGGTGCTCGCCCTAGGTCGGCTCGACGGCGTATCGACTCTCCTGCCGGACGAGGCGCTTTTTCTCTACGCCTATGTGCGCAAGGAAGCGGTGCTCTCCTCTCAGATTGAGGGAACGCAGTCGTCGCTGTCTGACCTCTTACTTTTCGAGTTGGACGAAGCGCCCGGAGTTCCGTTCGATGACGTGGTTGAAGTCTCAAACTACGTAGCGGCGCTCAACCACGGTTTACGTCGCCTGCGGGAGAACTTCCCGTTGTCGAATCGCTTGCTGTGCGAGATTCACGGCGTGCTGTTGTCGGGCGGGCGGGGGAGCGGCAAAACTCCTGGCGAGTTCCGCCGTTCACAGAACTGGATTGGCGGGACCCGGCCCGGCAATGCCGTCTTTGTCCCGCCTCCGCATACCGCCGTGCCTGACTGCATGGCCGCGCTCGAGCGTTTTCTCCACGCC
Source organism: Candidatus Binatota bacterium (assembly GCA_011523265.1). Lineage (GTDB taxonomy): Bacteria > Desulfobacterota > Binatia > Bin18 > Bin18 > Bin18. The sequence continues at coordinate 7,145 of WTHD01000530.1, read as the reverse complement.
GAGGACGATGGGCTTCCGGTGCTGCTTCGGGCGGGACTCGCGCATGTGCAGTTCGAGACCATTCACCCTTTCCTCGACGGAAACGGGCGCGTGGGAAGACTGCTCGTCACTTTCCTGCTGTGTCAGGCCGGAGTGCTCCACGAGCCGCTTTTGTATCTGAGCCTGTACTTCAAGCAACACCGCGCCACCTACTACGAGTTGCTGAATCAGGTGCGTCGTACCGGTGATTTAGAGTCATGGCTCGGCTTTTTTCTCGAAGGAGTGCGGGTGACGGCGGAGGGCGCGGTTGTCACATCGCGCCGCCTGTCCGAGATGTTCGCGTCAGACCGGGCTGCCATCGAACAGGGCGGCCGCCGTGTCGGCTCGGTCCTGCGTGTACATGAAGTGCTGAAGGAGCGACCGGTTCTGTCTCTGTCTGAGATCAGCAACCGCACGACGCTCTCCTTTCCCGCCGCTTCCTCGGCGATGGGAAGACTTGTTGAATACGGGATTGCGCGTGAGATCACCGGCAAGCGCCGTGGCCGCGTGTTCGTGTATGACGGATATCTTTCCGTACTCAACGAAGGGCTAGAGGCATCGTGAAGGCCACGGGAAAGTAGCAATGCCTCAAACCAAGAGACATAAGGTCTTTATCAGCTACCACCATGATGAGGACCAAGAGTGTAAAGATCGATTCGTTAAAATGATGGGGAGCAATATAATAGACAGATCGGTTGATGTCGGAGACATAGTTGATAGTCATCTCCCCCTAGACGAAGTTCGTCGGAGAATTCGCGACGATTTCATTGCTGATGCAACCGTTACGATTGTTCTGATAGGCCGCTGCACTTGGAAACGGAAGCATGTGGACTGGGAGATTGGTTCAAGTTTGAGGGACACTGAGAAGAATCCTAGATGTGGTCTGCTGGGTATCTGGCTCCCTCATCACCCCGATTTTAACAAAGAAGAGTATGATCCTCACCTGATACCGCCAAGACTGGCGGACAACTGCGCTGGGGATGACCCCTACGCATGTCTCTATGATTGGAGTAATCAAGCTATGGACATTCGCCAATGGATTCACCGAGCATTCAAGAGAAGGAAGAGAACGCCAGACCCCAACAACAAACTGCGGCAGTTTCGAGACAATAGAAAAGGCAAATGTTCAAGAGGTTGGCAGAACTAGACGAGCGCACAGCCATGACCCACAACCTCAAACCCTACCCCGCCTACAAACCCTCCGGCGTCGAATGGCTGGGCGATATTCCGGTGCATTGGGGAGTAAAAAAAATTAAGCACGGCTATGACATCCAGCTTGGAAAAATGCTCCAGCCTGACAAAAAAAGCAGCAAGGATATTGAGAAACCTTATCTAAGAGCCGCGAATCTCTCATGGGAAGGGGCTCTCTTGGAAGATGTCAAATCGATGTGGTTTTCACCCGAAGAACTCGAAAAATTCAAACTCCAGAAGGGGGATGTGCTGATTAGCGAAGGAGGGGATGTTGGACGCTCTTGCTACTGGGGTAGTGACTTGGAGCTGTATATTCAAAACGCAATGACGAGAGCGAGGTCGAAGTCAAAAACCCAATTCTCCAAATATCTTTATTATTGGATGTATCATCTAAAGAATATTGGACAAATTGATTCTATTTGTAACGCCGCGACAATTGCGCATTTCACCGCAGACAAGGTGAAAGAGACCTTATTACTTGAACCTCTAATTGACGAACAACACCGCATCGCTACCTTCCTCGACCAAAAAACCGCCGAGATTGACGAGGCCATCAGTAAAAAGCAACGCTTAATCGAACTGCTCAAAGAGCAAAAAGCTATTCTCATCAATCAGGCTGTCACCAAAGGGCTGAACCCGAACGTCCCCATGCGAGACAGCGGTGTGGAGTGGATTGGGGAGGTGCCGGCACATTGGGAGGTGCGGCGGGTCAAGTATTTTAGTAGTGTTCAAGGTGGAATAACTCTGGGAAGATCGTATTCAGATAACAATCTCGAAAGCTACCCTTATCTACGTGTTGCGAATGTTCAAGATGGTTACTTCAACCTAGATGCAGTCACAGAACTTTCCTTACCAAAGTGGGAAGCTGAGCAGTATCTTGTAAGAGCTGGAGACATTTTAGTGACGGAGGGTGGCGATATAGACAAGCTTGGAAGAGGAACCGTTTGGGAAGGAGAGATTGAAAATTGTCTCCACCAGAATCATATATTCGCAGTAAGAATCGACAAGAGAACCGCGACAGAACACTTCATTGCTTTAGCGATGGCTTGTGATTATGGGCGACACTATTTTACTGCAACAGCCAACAAAACCACGAACCTCGCTTCCACGAATCGAACAAAGCTTGGAAACTTTCCGATAGCGCTTCCTCCTCTCGATGAGCAAATGAAATTGGTTAATTATTCAAAAAGAATCGGTAGAGAGTATGAGAAAGTAATAGAGATTGTATCTAAAGAACTGGAGCGGTTGAACGAATTTCGGTGTAGCCTAATAGCAAGCACTGTCACCGGAAAAATAAGAGTCTAAGGCTTCCAATGGTCAGCAAAACTACCGAACAAGCCCTCGAAGCCTGCATTGAAAAAGCGCTGACTGGTATGTGCAAACGGGCATGAAACACGATAGCCCCCTGAGGTATCCGGGTGGAAAGGCGGCGCTTGCGCCCTTCCTTGCCCAGACAATCGAGTTGAACGATCTCTCTGGCTGTTCATACTTCGAGCCCTTTGCTGGCGGTGCGGGAGCCGCGCTCCGTCTCCTTCGGGAAGATGTTGTTTCAGAACTCCACCTGAACGATATGGACCCTTGCATTACCGCCTTCTGGCACTCGGTACTTCATGAGCCGGAACGATTTGCTGATGCTATTCGATCTGTCCCAGTCACTATTGCAGAATGGCAGAAACAACGGGATATCTGTGAGCGTGCTGACGCAAGCGTACCTTTTGAGTTAGGTTTCGCCACCTTCTATCTGAACCGCTGTAATCGTTCGGGCGTCCTCTTCGGGGCTGCTCCCATCGGGGGCTACATGCAAGCAGGGAAATGGAAGATACATGTTCGCTTCTACAGAGAGACCCTCGCGAAGCGTGTTCTCGCCATCGCGGAGAAACGCGAGCGTATCCACATTACCAACATGGACGCCCTGACTTTCCTGACCAAACATCTTCCCCGTGGCCGCGCCCGCAAGCGTGTCTTCGCCTACTTGGACCCCCCCTACTACTTGAAGGGCCATCGCCTCTATTTGAACGCTTACGCAGACCGGGATCACAGAAATCTCGCCCGTTACATACAACGACAGGGCATACTGAGGTGGGTGATGTCCTATGATAATACCTGTTTCATTCGGGACCTGTACGCAACCTGTCTTATTTCCCATGTTCCACTCCAGTACAGCTTCCAGCGAAAGCAACAGGCAACGGAACTCCTGATCACACCGCCCCATGTACGTCTTCCCGCCTCTGTTGCGCCAATTGACACGCACGAGTGCAAGGCTGAGTCTGCTTAGGGGGATAGGTTCAATGAACACCGAGAAAATCGCACCAATGAAAGTCTCGGCTCTGACGTTCGATCTCAAGAATCCTCGGCTTCCTGAGTTCGACCTGACCGACAACTCGACAGAAGCCGAAGTGATACAGGTCTTGTGGGAAGCGATGGACGTACAAGAACTGGTACTGTCTATTGCAGCCAGCGGGTTCTTTCGACACGAACCCGTGATCGTTGCGCGCGAGAATAAGAAAAACATTGTCATCGAAGGAAACCGCCGTCTCGCCGCGGTCAAAATTCTCTTGGAACCCACAATTGCCGAAGACTTGAGAGCAGATGTCCCTGTTATCACGGAAGAAGCCAGGGATGCACTCAAAGAGATTCCCACAGTGTCTGGCACACGTGAAAATGCTTGGCGCTATCTCGGCTTTAAGCATGTGAACGGTCCAGCCAAATGGACTAGCTACGCCAAGTCTCGATACATTGCCGACGTACACAGGAAGTTTGATGTCAAACTCGAAGAGATTGCGAAGCAAATTGGCGATACGCACAAGACTGTCCAGAGGCTGTTTCGCGGCCTGATGGTCATTGAGCAAGCTGAGCGGCTGAAGGTATTCAGCCGTGAAGACCGGTGGCGGAAACATTTTGCGTCCTCGCATCTCTATACGGGGCTTGACTATGACGGCATCAGCGCCTTTCTCGGCTTACGATCGGCGACTGAGGAGGACCGGGAGCCTGTGCCCCCCGAGAAAAAGGAAGAACTCCGCGAGCTTTGCCGCTGGATGTATGGGAGCAAGAAGGAGGAGACGCCTCCTGTCATCGAGACACAGAATCCGCATCTTCGGCAGCTTAATGCCGTCGTAAGCAACAAAGAGGCCCTTGCCGCCCTGCGTAGCGGTATCGGCCTTGCGGGTGCCTACGAGTTAAGCCGTCCGTCATCCACTGTTTTTGAGGAATCCCTGCTTACCTCGAAGCGAGCACTCCAGAAGGCGCGGGGCATGCTTTCCACCGGCTACGATGGCTCCGAAGAAATGCTCAGAATTGCTGGTACGGTAGCGGACCTTGCGGATGACCTCTATACGGAGATGGATCGCAAACACAATGATGGCAAAAAGAAGAAGCGTATTTCGGAGGGCGATTAATGTTCAAGTGGCCGGGAGAACCGTCCGCCCGTGCACCTGAGCATGAACTTGCCGACTTCGTGGAGTTGGCTACTTGGCAGCGCAACAGCATGTCGATGACTGCTCTCACCAAGCTACTCGGAAGGCTGGACGAAAACGACTACTCCGACGGTGTACCAGAAGAGGAAGAAAGAGATAGAGTCGTTGAGGAAGCTTACATGGAGATTGAGCGACGTAAGGAAGCGTGCAGAAATGGCTATCCATTTGTAATCGGCGAACAGGGAGACACGCTACGGGCCGACCAAGATATCCCGAATAACAAACACCTCATTTACAAGTATCTACTCCTAGCAACCCGATTGAACATGAAAGACAACCGCGTCCATGCAGATATTGATGGTGCTCTCCTGTTTGAGGAACTTGCCTCGGAAGTAGCCCGCGAGTACCTTGGTGCCCGCGCCGAGAGTTTTGTTTTTGGAACCGCTGCGGAGACCCATAGTTTCCGCGACAAGGTTAACGATCTTTGCGCGCGAATAGGAGAGGGTGACGGTTTCGTGAACCGAGACGAGTCCCCTCCGAGAGAGAGGGACGGTAAACTGGATGTTGTCGTGTGGAAGCATTTCACCGACGGTCTGGCAGGGAAACTGATCGCCTTTGGTCAGTGCAAGACGGGGACCAAGTACAAAGACTCGCTTACCCAGCTTCAGCCCGATTCGTTCTGCAAAAAATGGTTGCAATCACCTCTCGTTCTCACCCCTGTGCGTATGTTCTTTGTTTCAGAGGCTTTGCCCAGGTCCCACTGGCGCAACGACTCAATCGACGCTGGTTTGCTGTTCGACCGCTGCCGAATTGTCGATTTCTGTGACAACGTTAGCAGGGATGTACTGGTGAAAGTGACAACCTGGACAGCAGCAGCGGCCAAAGCAACCGAATTGTCTGGGCGCTAACATCTGGAGGATATATTGCATGCCCCCAATGAGACATGGGCGGATGTTGGTCCTCAGATCGTTATAACTCAGTCCCTGATAAAAGTTATCTCGTAAACTGGTGTGGCATGCTGATGAATGCTGGCCTGTTCAACGGTCCACGGATGCCGAGAGATTTCAGAGGCGAGGGTCCTGAGTCTGAATTTCAATTGATGACAAATTGACAAACAGGCTAAAAAAGGTCGTAAATATCCTATTTAATTACATAATTTTAATTGATGGGTAATTGATAGGAAGAGATTGATGAGAATAGTCACATGACCTCCCAAACCACCGAACGAGCCCTCGAAGCCTGCATTGAAAAAGCGCTGACCGGTACGTGCAAAGAGGAGCGGAGGGAGGGGGTGATTGGTGAGGAGGAACGGGAACCAATATATGGGCCGCACGTCGGCTATGAGGCTGGGCTTGCGGCGGACTTTGACCGCGAGTTCGCTATTGATAGGGCGAAATTCTGGCGGTTTTTGGAAGACACCCAAGCGGAGGAACTGGCCAAGCTGAGCGACCGGCCCAACTGGCAACGCCTGGTCCTGGAACGCCTCAACCGCAAAATCCAAAAAGACGGTATTCTGTCAGTCCTGAAAAAAGGATTGGCCATTGACGACGCCCACCTGACCCTGCTGTACAGCCTGCCGTATAACGACACCAACCCGGACCTCCGGGCCAAATTCTACAAAAACATTTTCTCCGTCACCCGTCAGGTCCACTACTCGGACCGCAACCCCAACCTGTCCATAGATATGGTCGTGTTTCTGAACGGCCTGGCGATTGCCACGCTTGAACTCAAAAATCCCTGGTCCGGCCAGACCGTCTACCACGCCAAAAAACAGTACCGCGAAGACCGCGACCCCAAAGAACCGCTGCTCCAATTTGCCCGCTGTATTGTCCACTTTGCCGTGGATACCGACGAAGTGTATATGACTACCCGGCTGGCAGGTAAAAAGACCTTCTTTCTGCCGTTTAACAAAGGCTTCAATTTCGGGAAGGGCAATCCGCCTAACCCGCACGGCCATAAAACGGCCTATCTGTGGGAAGACGTGCTGACCCGAGAGAGCTTGGCCCAGATCATTCAGCATTTTGCCAAGATTGTTGAAGAAAAGGACAGAGACAGCGGCAAGGTAAGTAAGACCCTGTTCTTTCCGCGTTACCACCAGCTTGATGTCGTGCGCCAACTGCTCACCCATACCGGAGAGCACGGGGTGGGGCAGACGTATCTGATTCAGCACTCGGCCGGCTCGGGCAAGTCGCACTCGATTACGTGGACGGCGTATCAGTTGATTGAGTTGTATGGGACAGGTTCAGACCGTCCGGTGTTTGATTCCGTGGTGGTGGTGACGGACCGCCGCGTGCTGGACAAGCAGTTGCGGGATAACATCAAGCAGTTCTCTGAAGTCAAAAACATTGTCGCGCCGGCGTTCGATTCAAAGGATCTCAAACACGCGCTGGAGAACGGCAAAAAGATCATTATCACCACCATCCAGAAATTTCCGTTTATCGTCGATGGCATTGAAGATATGTCCGACCGGAACTTTGCCGTGATTATCGACGAAGCCCACTCGTCGCAAAGCGGCCGAGCCGC
>WTHD01000335.1 GCA_011523265.1 Candidatus Binatota bacterium | reverse complement strand
CACGGACACCAGGATCGGCCGATCTTGAGCTTTGTGGGAGTGTACGGTGTTGCGTTTATTGTCTATGCCGTGGCGGTCTGGCGGATCAAACGACAGGTGACTGAGTCTGGATCGCTCATGCTGGTGTTGATCTTTGCCGTGCTCTTTCGGCTTGTCCTTCTCTTCTCCGAGCCCATTCAGGAGGACGACTTCTATCGTTATCTGTGGGATGGCAAAGTGGTTGTCAGCGGTCTCAACCCCTACCGTTTCACTCCGCGAGAGGTCCAAGCGGACAACGGAAAAGAAGGGCCGCTCCAACCCTACCGAGAGCTGATAGAAACGGATGCGCACCTTGCCCTGCTCTTGTCGCGAATAAATCACCCGGACGTGCCGACCCTCTACCCCCCGGTTGCGCAAGCCGTGTTCGGTCTGGCTGCCCTGATTGCACCGGGCAGTGTGCTCGCCTTACGTCTCGTCTTCTTTTGCTTTGACCTGGCAGTGTGTCTCGTCATTGTCAGATTATTAGGTCTCCTGGAGAGTTCCCCACTGTGGGTGCTGGCCTACGCCTGGTCACCGCTGGTTATCAAAGAAACGATCAACTCGGCGCACTATGATGTCGTACCGACCTTTCTGTTGGTGCTGGCCTTGCTGGCGGTTATCACCGGGCGGCTGCCGGCCGGGTTTCTCAGCCTAGGCGGAGCCATATTGGGAAAGGTCTTTCCCGTTGTCTTACTGCCCCTTTTTGCCTGGCATGCCTGGCAGCGTTACGGGCTTGGAAGAGCGTGCGGCGGGCTCGCGCTGACCGGTCTGGTGATCACTGGCGGCTATGCCCCATTCGTGGCTGCTGGGAGCGGGTTGTGGCAGGGCTTTGTCACCTTTGCCGAGCACTGGCAAACCAACAGCTTTGTCTTCCCCTTATTACATCAGATGAGCGCCAATCGCTGGCTGGCGAACGGCATTGTGGTGGGCTGTCTGGTCGGAGCGGTGGGTATGGCCTTACGCTGGAATAGCGAGGGGAATGACGGCAGGTTCTTATATGGATGTTTCTTTGTGATGGGAGCATTGCTCCTACTCAGCCCGGTCGGCAATCCGTGGTATTTTATGTGGATGATACCATTTGTCTGTCTCTTTCCGCGCGCTTCCTGGCTGCTCTTGTCCGGCCTCTTAGGGCTGTATTACACTGCCTTTTACTTTCTCTATCGCGGCGAGCCGGAAATGTTTCGCTGGGTAGTCTGGTTGGAATATCTACCCTTTTACGCCGTACTGGCGTGGGAAGCATGGCGGATGCGGATGGGAAGAAGCACGCTGGTATGAAGAGCCCTAGCGTAGCATGGAAATTTTACGCCGCCTGCCTGAGCGTCGTTTGTCTCTTGGGGGCTAGCTTCTCGCTCGCCCGAGCGAGTCAGCCGGCAACGCTGGAGACGCCGCTGGTTATTGCTCCAGGGTCGAAACAGATCATCCTCTATGGTGTCATCTATCCTGACCGCTTTAATCGGGCCGAGGGAGACGAGGCGCACTACCACTTGTTGACCTGGAAGGGCGGTCACTCCAAAAATGCGCTCATTGAAACACCGGTTGATGATCTCGCCTTTCACGACGCCTTGATCAAAATTGGTGGTCGGCCGGGTAATACCCTGCCGATGGAGGCGTGGACGCAGCGAACCGACCCGGACAATCCTGCCTCGCAGCAAAAGGCCAGGGGCAGCCGCTTTGCCGTGTTTCTCTCCTGGCAGGACGAGCCCAAGCGCCTCCCGATCCACCACATTTTCCGTTCGTCTCCCTCCGACCCCCAGCTTCCGGCCTGGAGTTTCGAAGGCAATCGGGACCGCTGGTTTAATCAGCTGCCGTTTGCCCTGCGGCCGGGCTGCCTGGTGTGTTTATACAGTTGCCCGAGTGGCAAGCTCAGTGACGGCAGGTTGAGTATCGCTGACTATATGGCCCGTCCAGGGTGGTTTCAGGCAGATACGGAGAGATTGCCACCTGACCATACCCCCGTGCAGATCACCTTTGAGTTGCTGCCGTAGTATGAAGACAGAAAATCCGGAACGTATTGCGGTGGTTATTCCTGCCCTCAACGAAGAGGCATCCCTGCCCAAGGTGCTTGGAGACTTGCCGTGGGAGCGGCTTGCAGAAGTCGTGGTTGTAGACAACGGGTCATCCGACCAGACCGCAGCGGTGGCCCAAGCGCATGGTGCGACCGTTCTCCGTGAACCGCGTCGCGGCTATGGCTGGGCCTGTCTGGCGGGCATTGAGTATCTGAAGGACAAACAATCCGATATCCTCGTTTTTCTCGATGGTGATTACAGCGATTATCCCGACGAACTCGGCGACGTTGTGCGACCCATCCTTGAGGACGGATATGACCTGGTGATCGGCTCCCGGCCGCAGCGAGCTGGAGCGGGGGCGCTGCTCTCTCATGCGCGGTTGGGGAATGCGCTGGCAACGTGGCTCATCCGTCGCCTGTACGGGTTCAGCTATACGGACTTGGGGCCGTTTCGCGCTATCCGCTTTCCGAAACTCCTGGCCATCGAGATGCAGGATAAAACCTATGGCTGGACGGTCGAAATGCAGATTAAGGCGATACGCTACGGGCTGCGTATCACCGAGGTGCCGGTCCGCTATCGTCAGCGGATTGGTACCTCAAAAGTGAGCGGGACGATCAAAGGGACCATATTAGCCGGGTGGAAAATACTCTGGACGGTCTTTCGATACGCGAGGAGAGCCGCATGACGGATTTCACAATGGAGTGGAATGTGGCCTTTTCCCCCGACGAGGTCATCCCCCGCCTCGAAAACCTGTTTCGTCAGTATGACTACACGTATACCCGGGAAGACAGAGGTGCTGACCGGCATTACCGGACGACACTCGGCCAGGGAACGCTTGAGCTGGTCATGCATCCGCTCGAACCGAAGCATAGTCCGTTCAGCCCTACGACCCTTATCCAGCGCACGCTCCTGCGTATGACGTATAAAAACGTTGGGAGAGCGGACCAGACACGCTTTAAGCACCAACTGACCATGGCTTTTCTGCGGGTAGGGGGCTGATGCGCGTCAGCGTTATTATTCCGACACTGAACGAGGCCGGAACCATTGAGCGGACGCTGAGTTGGGTCCGACAAGCGAGTGCCTGCGAGATTATTGTTGTGGACGGCGGCAGCGAGGACGGAACGGCGGAGGGTGCGCGTCCATACGTTGATCAGCTCGTTGCCGCACCACGTGGCCGCGCCCGTCAGATGAATGCCGGAGCCCGAGCCGCGAACGGGGAAGCGCTGCTCTTTCTCCACGCAGATACTATCCCTCCTGAACAGTTTCCTGAGCTGATCGCGCATGCTCTGGCCGACCCTGAGGTTGTGGGTGGACGGTTTGACGTCCATGTGGACGCGCCGGGCTGGCCGTTTCGGGTAATCGGCACCC
>WTHD01000092.1 GCA_011523265.1 Candidatus Binatota bacterium | reverse complement strand
CTGTACCAGGCAGCGTCAGACAGAGTGATCTCGTAGGACCTCTCCGGGCTTTCGAGTTAGAAAGGTTTGACTCGGATGGGAACCCAGCAGGAAACCTACGCACGTACAATTACGCCGTAATTCTCTCTCAGGACTGCGATTTGGAGCAGGATTACCATGCGCGTCAACGAGATGACCAAACGGGAATGGACAAGCGACTGTTCGGCGTGTTGCTATGTGGAGTATATGAAGAAGATGAGGTGAAGACGGGCGGCTACCGCAGTGGTGCAGCGAGGCTTGGTAGCAGAGAATGGAAATACGTTCAACAGAATATGTACCCAAGATATCAATACCTTGGGTATGTAGAGCCGGTTGACCGGAATCTCGTAGTAGATTTCAAAGATTATTTCTTCGTTCCCGTGACGTACCTATACGAACAAATCAATCAGGAAAAAACCATCCGTATGGCAAGCATGGATTCACCTTGGAGAGATCATCTGCTTCAACGGTTCGGTTTTTACATGATTCGTGTAGGGCTGCCAACAGACTTCAACGCCATCGCGACACCTGCTGTGGGGCAATACCAACATTAACGTGCACTCTATAGGCACCTTCAGTATATCTTCGGGCGGATCGCTCCTGCCTGCCTGACGCTTTCAAAACGCCTCGTGGTAAGCAGACGGATTGCTCATTCGTGCTTGGCCTTGAGTTGGTCAAGGTCTGTGTATTCGGTCAGGCCCTCTCTGTTATGTGCTTCTCGTAACGCCTCGCAAGTCTCGGCGTTGGGAATCTTTACCGCAAATGGGAGGCCGTGCTGTAAGGCTACCTGCCGATAGAACAAGGTGATAGCTTCGGTTGATGAGAGTCCGAGCCTTAAGAAGATTTCTTCAGCCTTCTGTTTCAGGTCCGGTTCCACGCGGGCGCGAATCATTGCGGTCTTTGCCATACGGTCTCTCCTTTGGCCATCACGGCTCCCACTTGGGGCATATTGCAACTATTACTTTTTCAACTGATAGCTCACATTGCTTTTATTGCTGCTGACAATAACGGTGTCACGCTTGACCAGTTCGTCTATAAGAGCGTCGAGATCGCTCTCTCCTAAGCTCTTCGAGAATAGCGCGTTGATTGAATTGGAAAGAGTTTTCAATTTTCTGGGTCTTGCATTGCCTCGGGCAATCAAGAAATCAACAATTTTCCGAAGGCGCTCTTCTTGTGGCGCTGAACTCGCAGCTTTTGAACCTTTAGACGCTTTTTTCGCTTCTACAGGCTTTGGAGGAGGTATGTCGCTTATAGCCGGATGCCGGTGTACTCGAATTTTCTTTGATTCAAGATGCTTAATCAGCGGGTCGAACCCTTTATCTTTTGAAATAATGTGGAAATGAGAATCGCTGTTTCCTGCGGAAAACTGGCCGATGTAAAATGCGATATGAAAATCAAGGGCGTTTGGTCCGTTGCCCTGAATTTTGATGTATTCGGCGTTTTTCCCGAAATGCTGAACGGCGGATACGAGATCAAATGATATCTTTGACTGGTTCTGGCCTACGAAGACAAGAACCTTGAAGTTCTGCCCGGCTAAAACACTCAGGTGCTCCGGCTGTATATTTTCCAAGTCAATCAAGACGTAATTCATTCTCACACCTTCTCCCTTCGTGGTCCCTGTCTACCGCCCATAAACTCGTTGTCTGTCCACAGGGCAGTGTAGCAGGTTCGTCGGTTAGTAGCCTCCTTCTTCGGCTTCGATGAAAGAGAATACCCTTCGGTTGCTTCAATTAGCCCGCCAGGTAATCTAGTCCCATGCGAGAAATCAGCGCGTCGGAGTTTAAGGCAAAATGTTCGGCGATTCTCGATGAGGTCATGCAGACCGGACAGGCAGTGACCATTACGAAACGCGGCAAGCCAGTTGCCCGGCTTGTTCCGCCTGTTCCGAGACAAGACGGCTACCCGCAGGATACCTTGTTCGGAACAGTGAAAATTCAGGGGGACATTGTTGAGCCGGCTCTGAAGGCAGATGTCTGGGAAGCGAACGAGCGCTTATCGCGATAACAGCCTGACGTTCAATAAGGGTCATCCCCTTTTCCCCGCTCCGCCGGACTGCGGGGATAGTAAAGGCGGGCGGGTTGCTCTATGATCCCGTCATTCCGTGACCGTGCTTCCAGACTGACATGATCACCATTCGCTATACCGATTGGGATGGTAGCCAGCGTGTTCGGCTATCTGCCGACAAAATCTTTGAAGAGCTGGCCGAACATCTGTCCTCGACGGACGATATGCAGAAGGCGCTGGAGCAGCTCATGCGTCAGGGTCTTGGGGAGGAAGACGATAAGCTCAAGGGCCTGGACGACCTCGTGCGCGACCTGCGCGAAGAGATGCGCAAACGCTATCGCGAGTCCAATATGCGCTCCTCGCTTGATGAGATGCAGGACCGACTGGACTCCATTCTGAATCAAGAGCAGCGCACGCTGGAGGAGCGGCGACCTCAGCAGCCCGAACTCGAAGAGAAGGAGCAGTTTCTCCAGCAGTTGCCGCAACGCCTGAGCGAGAAAATGGAGAAGCTGTCGAACTATGAGTTCGAGGACGAGGCCGCCCAGGCCGCGTTTGATGAACTCATGCAGGAGTTTGACAATATCCAATCGCTGGAGAATTTTCAGCGTCGTTTCAACGATCTGTTCAACGGACCCCGCCCGCTCAGCTATCAGGAAGCGCTGGAACTGATGGAGGAAATGGAGCAGCTCCAGGAGATGGAGCAAAACCTGCTGTCCGGACAGCCGGAGAAGATTGACCCGGACCATCTCCAGGAATTGATCTGCCAGGCCGCCAGTCAGGACTTCCAGAATCTCCAGCAGATGCAGTCGTTATTGGAAGAGGCCGGGTTTTTGATCTACCGCGAAGGCCGGGTGCAGTTGTCGCCCAAGGGCGTGCGGCGGATTGGCCAGCTCGCCCTGCAAGACATCTATACCAATCTGCTGCGCGACCGGAACGGCTCACACGCCACGGACCATCGTGGCCTGGCCGAGATCAAAATGGACGAAACCCGACCGTATCAGTACGGCGACCCGATGCATCTCGACCTGGTCGGGACGCTCAAAAAATCCATACAGCGGAATCCTGGCGTCCCCGTGTCCATCCAGCCGGGGGATTTCACGGTCTTCGATACCGACCATACGACCACCACCTCGACCGTCCTGCTGCTCGATATGAGCTGGTCCATGAGCTGGGAGGGTCGCTTCGGAGCGGCGAAAAAGGTCGCGCTGGCGCTGGAGAGTCTGATCCGCACCCGCTATCCGCGCGATTATTTCTCGATTGTCGGGTTTTTCACGCGGGCCGTGGAACTCAAGGTCAAAGACCTGCCCGAGGCGAGTTGGAATATGGGCGACCCGTTTACCAACCTGCAAGACGGCCTGCGGCTGGCCGGGGACCTGCTGCGCCGCCACCCGAGTCATAATCAACACATCATTGTGGTGACGGATGGCCAGCCCACCGCCTATTTTTCGCGGGGTCGGCTCTACTGCGAATGGCCCCTGTCTTTTGGAGGCATCAGCATGCGGGCGGCTCAGGAGACCCTGCGAGAGGTGGAGAAAGTCACCAAGCGGGGGGTTACGATTAATACGTTTATGCTGGACGACAGCCCGAGCCTGCGCACCTTTGTGGACAAAATGACCAAGATGAATCGCGGCCGCGCCTTTTACACCCGCCCGGACAATCTGGGGGAATATCTCCTGGTCGACTACGTGGCAAATCAGAAAAAGAGGATTTGAACGGCGCACCCAGTCTCTAACTGGTTTTGTCTGGTCCAACCTGGGCTAGGGCGCGCTGTTCCTCTTGCTGCATGTCGGCGAAAACCGCTGCCTCGATCTCCCGGTAGTGTCGGAGGGCGGCATCCACCTTTTCCTTGCCCTCCTTGGCTTCGAGTTCAGCGATCTTTTCCGTGATCCAGGTCAGGTGCGTCTTCTCGTCTGCCTGCATCTCGTGCAGAATCTTGAGCGTCTCCGGGGCGACATCGGGCCGAGCGGCATGTTCCGTGTAGCGTCTGTGCGCTCGTTCAGCCACCACGCAGGTGAGGGCCAGCAGGTCAAGAAAATTCGCCGGCAGGCCAGCCTTGCGCCGGAGTTGACGGTGGTAACCATTATCAATCCGCATGGGCTCACCGCCCAGCGCCAGAATACGCTCGGTCCAGAGCCAGGCGTGATTGGTCGCATCCGCTAAATGGCGGGCCAGCTTCTCTTGGATGTTCTGGTTCTCCGCAAGGTTGATCAACCGCAGAATCAAGTCTGCCCCGCGCAATTCGGCATCCCGATAATAATTGAACAACAGGATTTTATAGGCGTTTTTTTCCATGCCGGTCTCTTCTGGCTCGCAGTGCCCCAGCTATCAGTGGGAGGCTGTTCGGGCAAGGGTGTAAGCAGCGGAAGAGAACAGTCCGGGCAGGTCCTAGAGTTGGTCGAGACAGGCTGGCAACGCCGAGAGCTGGGTAATCTCAAAATCGGGCTGGGCCAACTGGTCGAGAGCGTCAACCTGGTAGGCTCGCAGAACCTCGTGTTTGAGTTGCCTCTTCCGATTGAGCCAGACGCTATACAGACCACTCTTTCGGGCGCCTACGACATCGTGCAGCAGAGAGTCACCGATATACACGGCTTCTTCGGGGCGGCAATTGGCAGCGCTGAGGGCGGCGGAGAAGATAAAAGGGGCGGGTTTGCCTTGGTCAAATTCGCCACCAACGAAGATATCCCGGAAATACGCCTGGAGACCGGCCGCTTTTACTTTGGCCCGCTGCATGCTGGGTGCGCCGTTGGTGAGCAGACTTACATGAAAGCGCTGGGTCAGGTCTGCGAGAAAGGGCAGCACGTCGGGATACGGTTGGCAGCTGCGTAACCGCTTTTGCCAGTAGGTCGTGGCCGCGGCGTATGTAACTTCTGCGTCATTACGGCCAAACCGTTCAAGGGTTTGTTGCCACAGGGAGGCGAGCATGGCCTCCGCTGACCCCAGGGGGCGCAGATAGCAATCATAATCTCCCCAGGCGCGGTCGGAGATCTCACGATAGGTTGATTCAAGCGCCGCCACGCTGAGGTCCGGCCAATGTTCGCGTATCACCGCAAACGCAGTCTTGAGGGCCTGATCAATCGTTGCCCCATCGTCAGCCAGGGTTCCATCAAAATCAAAAAAGACAGCTTTCAGCATAACAACCGCAGCCTCACGTGGTCACTCCTGCATGAAAGCAGGAACGCTTTCTTGCGCCGATACACGTTCGGACACATCTTGCGCTTCCTGGGCCAGACGCGCAACGCCACCACGCTTTTCCTCTTGACAGGCTCCGGAATGCCAGGACAATGGGCGCGCAATCAATTTGGGCAGTCTCGCCTTCGGCGCTGTGAGAAAGGCATATGGACTTTGGTTTACAGGGCCGTGTGGCAATCATCGCCGGCGCGAGTTGAGGGGTTGATTGCAGTCTGCTGTCAGTGATGGTGTAATGCTGCCATGCCAGTACAAATTATAATACGAGGCGTCCCCGAGACCGTACGCGACATACTCGCGGCGCGTGCCGCACGACAGCATCAGTCCATGCAGGAATTCCTGCGCGGGGAGCTGGAGCGCATCGCGTCCCGGCCTGCCGTTGACGAATGGCTACAAGGCGTACGTGACCGCAAGGACGCCGCAGGGACCCAGGTTCGACCGGCTCGTATTCTGCACGCCCGTAATGCGGACCGGACATGACGAGAGTCGTTGATGCGTCCGTGCTTGTCGCGGCCTTGGTCGACGCGGGGCAGACGGGACAGTGGGCGGAAGCCGCGCTGGCCGAAGGTCCCTTGGTCGGGCCGGAGTTGGCCTTGGTTGAGGCCAGCAATATTCTGCGCCGTTTGGAGCACGCCAGCGAAATATCACGTCTTGAGGCGACGAGCGCACACAGGGACCTCTTGCGGCTGGCCCTTGAATTGTTTCCCTTTGCACCGTTTGCCGAGCGCGTCTGGGCATTACGGACCAACCTGACCAGTTACGACGCCTGGTATGTCGCTCTCGCCGAGGCACTCGACTGTCCGCTGATGACGCTAGACCGCCGGCTCAGCCGCGCCAGCGGTCCTCGGTGCGACATCATCGCACCGTCCCGCTCGGAGTGAGAATCAGGAAAAAGTAAAAGTGTATGGAGGATAGGATTTTGCACAACGGCACGCCCCGGCGTGAGGATATTCGAAACGTTGCTATTATCGCTCATGTCGATCATGGCAAAACCACCCTCATTGACGCGCTGCTCAAACAGAGCGGCACCTTTCGGGACAATGAACAGGTGGCCGAGCGGGTGATGGACTCATTTGCGCTGGAACGGGAACGCGGCATTACCATTCTGGCCAAGAACGCGGCACTCTCGTATCGCGGCGTGAAAATCAATTTTGTCGATACGCCGGGTCACGCGGATTTTGGCGGCGAGGTTGAGCGCTCGCTGGCCATGGTTGACGGAGTCATGCTCTTGGTGGACGCCTCGGAAGGTCCGCTGCCCCAGACGCGCTTTGTCCTGAAGAAAGCCCTGGAGGCCGGGCTGCCCTCGATTGTCTGCATTAACAAAATCGACCGACGGGATGCACGAGTCTCCGCAGTACTGGATGCCATCTATGACCTCTTCATCGATCTCGATGCCTCGGACGAGCAGCTTGCCTTTCCCGTGGTGTACACCAACGCCCGGGCCGGGATTGCCAAACGCGACCTGGACGAAGAGGGACATAATCTTCAGCCCCTCTTTGACCTGATTGTCTCGGCCCTGCCCGGTCCGGCCTACGCGCTGGCCGGTCCCGTTCAGTTCCACGTGAACAACCTGGACTATAATGAGTATGTTGGTCGGATCGCTATCGGGCGCATTATCCAGGGCGAGCTTCAGAGCACGGCAGCCTATACGCTGTGTCGCGCCGATGGCTCCCGCGTGTCGTGTAAAGTTGCCCAGCTATATAGTTGGCAGGGGCTTGATCGGCACGAGATCGCTTCGGCGCAGGCCGGCGATATTGTCGCGGTGGCTGGGATTGAAGAGATTCAGATCGGAGAGACGATCTCCGATAGCAATAATCCGGTGGCCCTGCCCACGATTCAGATTGATGACCCGACGCTGGCCATGATCTTTGGGGTGAACACCGGTCCCTGGACGGGCCGGGAAGGGCAATATGTGACGTCGCGCCGTCTCCGCGAACGGCTCTTTGCCGAGATGCATAGAAACGTGAGTCTGCGCGTGGAGGAGACCGACTCCCCCGACGCCTTTCGGGTGATGGGGCGGGGCGAGCTCCAGCTCTCGGTGGTGATTGAGACTATGCGTCGCGAAGGCTACGAACTCCAGGTTTCCAAGCCAACGGTCATTGTGAAAGAAAGTGAGGGTCAACTCCAGGAACCGATGGAGTTGGTCTTCATCGATGTCCAGGAGGACTATGTGGGTCAGGTCTCTCAGCTCATGGCTCAGCGCAAGGGATTCCTGACAAACATGGCCCCTCCGGAATCGGGCCGGGTCGGTCTGGAGTTTTCCGTTCCCTCGCGCGGCCTGATCGGCTTTCGGTCCCGCTTTCTGACGGAGACGCGCGGGACGGGCGTTATGCATACGCTCTTCAACGGCTATGCCCCCTGGCAGGGGCCAATCCAGAACCGGAGTAACGGCGCCCTGGTTGCCGACCGTGAGGGACAGGCTACTCCCTATTCGCTCTTTCATTTGCAGGAGCGGGGGGTCTTCTTTATCCCGGCCGGCACCCGCGTGTATGAGGGCATGGTGGTTGGAGAGAATGCCCGCGACAAGGACCTTGATGTGAACGTGTGTCGGGAGAAGAAGTTGACCAATGTGCGTGCGGTGGGACGAGATGAAGCGGTTCGCCTCGTTCCATATAAAGACATGGATTTGGAAGACGCCCTGGAATGGATTGCCGCGGATGAATTGGTCGAAGTCACGCCGCTGTCCATCCGCTTGCGCAAGCAGGTGCTGGCCCAGAACATGCGTCCCAAACGTCGCGACGACGGCCTGCTCTCTGCTACCATTGACCAACCGTTCGGATAAGTCGATGTCTCTCACAGATGATCTGACAGCGCTGCTTTCCTCGGAGCAGGTTTCCATCCGGCCCGCCGACCTGGAGCTTGCCTCACACGACGAGTCGGCCTGTCCGCCGACGTTTCCCGACGTGGTTGTCTGGCCACAGACGACCGAGGACGTTCGCCGGGTCGTGCGCTATGCCTATGAGCAGGCTGTGGCGCTGACGGCGCGAGGAGCGGGGTCGAGCCTGGAAGGCAACCCGATTCCGGTCCGGGGCGGGATCGTTGCGGACCTCTCGCGTATGGACCGCGTTGTAACCGTGCACGCAGAGGACCTTCAGGTCACGGTTCAACCCGGCATTGTCTACAACGATCTGAATGACCAGCTCAAAGCCTATGGCTTGTTTTTCCCGCCGTCGCCCGGTGGCAGTTCCGATGTGGCAACGATCGGCGGGATGGTGGCGAATAACGCCAGCGGCATCTATTCGGTCAAATACGGCGGGACGCGCAATCATGTCAAAGCCGCCACCGTGGTGACCGGCACCGGCGAGGTCCTTGAACTGGGAACGCGCAGCCGTAAAACGTCGTCGGGCTATCATCTGCTGGGCCTGCTCGTCGGCTCTGAGGGGACGTTGGGCATTGCGACCGAACTGACGCTCTCCCTGGTCGGTCTGCCACAGGGACGGCAACAGGGCGCGTTTACCTTTCCGTCCGAGAAAGCGGCGGTCACGGCTATCGCGGCAATGATGCGTTACGGGGTTGATCTGGCCGCGGTCGAGTTTCTTGACCAACGTTCCATCGCCGCCCTCAACCGTTTTCAGGATTTCGGTCTCACCGAGCGGCCCTCGTTGTTTCTTGAGGTCCACGGTTCCGAGAGTGCGGTTGAGGAAGTGTTCGATACCGCCCAGAGCCTGTGTGAGGAGCAGCGGGGCGAGCGGATTGTCCTGCCCGGCGGACGCAATCCGTGGGAGATTCGCCATTTTACGACCCGCGCGGTTCAGGCCCTCAACCCGCGCGCCAAAACGATTCGTACGGATATGGGTTTTCCCGTCTCGCGTCTGCCCGAGGTGATCGACCAGAGCTATGCGATTGCCGAGCGACACGGCACCGTCTTGCACACCTTTGGTCACGCCGGACTCGGCATTCTGCACGCTCTCTTGCGCGAAGACCCGGCGGACGAACAGCGCTGGGCCAGCGCCAACCGGGCCAAAGATGAGATTGTTGCCTTTGTCCTGTCTATTGGAGGAACCGCTTCAGGCGAGCATGGTATTGGGCTCGGCAGCCAGAAATATGTCGCCCAAGAACACGGTGCCGCGCTTGAGCTGATGAAGGGCATCAAGCACGTCTTTGATCCCAAGGGCATTCTGAACCCGGGGAAAATTTGGCTCTGACGGGACACCATGCCGCCGCAAGCCGAGGGGGAATTGGTATCCTAGCCCGCGTCCGCCCTCTGCCGCGCCAGCCGATCACCAGCCTGTCGAATATCGGCAAAACTCACTCCGGCAATGGGCAGGGCGATTAACCCCTGGCCAATGAGGGTCAGAAACTGAACGGCGTTGAGGACCAAACCGTAGGCCAGGCCGTCAGCGTCGCTTACCCCATAGATGCCAAGGGCGAGCTGACACGCATACTGATACGGCCCGATCATGCCCGGCAGGTTCGGCAGCGCCGTGCCAAAGCTGATAAAAATGAAAATGACCAGGGCCGCACTAAAAGGAGCGGACAGATCAAAGGCGCGGATCATGATATAGCTCGACACAATAGGCAGAAACCAGACGGTCAGAGAGACCACAAAGACGGCCAGGAGCAGGCCGGGATTGGGCAGAATTCGCATCCCGTCGGTGATAGCGGCCAGAATGCTTTTGACCCGGTCGCCAAAGCGTGCCGGGAGCAGGCGGAGTACCCAGCGATCAACAAACGCCTCTCCCTTCCACCAAAACAGCAGGACTACGGACACGAAGACAGCGGCAATCGCGGCTGGAACCAGAGCGCCGCGACGGACCCACACGGGCAGGCTTTCAATAAGCAGCAGGCCAGCCAGCAGATAGAAGACGATACAAATCGAGTCCATCATCTTCTCGACCACCAGATTGCCGATCACGTTTGAAATGGATACCTGAGAGCGGCGGGATAAGAGCCAGGGGCGGACGACCTCGCCCAGGCGCACCGGGAGCAGGTTGATGGCCATATAGGCGACCGAGGTCACCACCCACAGCCGGCCGACCGGCACATGTTCGAGGGGACGGAGTTCCAGTTGCCAGCGCCAGGCGCGCAGCACCATGATGAGCAGGCTGACGATGACGGCCAGGCACAGCCAGCCAACCTGCACCCGGCCGAGCGCGACTCCTAATTCAGCGAGTTGAACATTGCGAAACGCCAGATACAGAAAGCCCCCACTCACTACCAAGCTGAGGGCGAGATTCAGTAAACGACGACGAGAGGAAAAGTGTTCTGCCATGTCAGCTCCTGCGCTCGGGTCAGCATAGCACGCGGTGTCCTGCTGGTCAGGAGCGCAGGCCGTCGTTTGTGATAGTCGAATGCCCGGATTTTGTATGAGATCATCTCTTCAGCTCCTGCGTTTGCCTCAAGGCGAGGCCGTGCGGTGAGGAAAGGGAACCGGACGAAAAAGAGTAAACCTACCCTTCCATCAGACAAAAAAGCTGGGTACGTTCACTCCTTATGAGCCGAGACCAAAACCTCGCCGTTGCCCAGTCCGTCCGCTTGAAGCCGATTGAAGAAATCGCCGCGCAGCTATCGTTACCGTCAGCATACCTTGAGCCCTACGGCCGCGTGAAGGCGAAAATCGCGCTTGAAGCGCTCTCTGGCGCATCCGCTGAGACCCAGGGCAAGCTGATTCTTGTTTCCGCCATTAACCCAACCCCTGCGGGTGAGGGCAAGACCACCACGACGATAGGCCTGGGCCAGGCCCTGACCCGGCTGGGGAAAAAGTCAACCGTGGCGGTGCGCGAACCCTCAATGGGACCGGTCTTTGGGGTGAAAGGCGGAGGCTGTGGAGGGGGTCACTCTCAAGTCCTGCCCATGGAGGATATCAACCTGCACTTCACCGGCGATATTCACGCCGTCAGCTCCGCGCACAATCTGCTGTCGGCCATGATGGATGCCGCCATGTTTCACCGAACGGTGGATTTGGATGTCCGTCAGATTCGCTGGCGGCGCGTCATGGACATGAATGACCGCGCGTTGCGTCAAATCGTGATGGGTCTTGGCGGGCGTCTCATGGGCGTCCCGCGTGAAGAGGGCTTTGATATCACCGCGGCATCGGAAGTCATGGCTATTCTGGCTCTGACGAGTGGACCCGCGGACCTCATTCAGCGTCTGTCACGTATTGTGCTGGGCTATTCGTCCCAGGGGGAAGCAGTTACTGCGGACCAGATTCACGCGCCAGAGGCGATGGCCATCATTTTGAAAGACGCTCTCAAGCCCAACCTGGTTCAGACCGTGGAAGGTGTACCGGCCTTCATCCACGCCGGGCCGTTCGGCAATATCGCCCACGGCTGTAACAGTATTCTCGCCACGCGACTGGCCCTGGGCTACGCCGATTATGTCGTGACTGAGGCCGGCTTCGGGTTTGATCTGGGTGGAGAGAAATTCCTCAATATCAAATGCCGCGAGGCCGATCTGTGGCCCGACGCGGTGGTTCTGGTCGCAACGGTCAAGGCGCTCAAAATGCACGGCGGTACGCCGGTGGCAGATGTGAACACACCCGATCTGTCAACCCTGAAGCAGGGCATGGAAAACCTGGCCAGACACGTCGAGAGTCTGAGCGCGTTTGGCCTCCGGCCGATTGTGGCGGTGAATCGGTTTGCCACCGATACCGAGGAGGAATTGCAACTGGTTGTAGAGGAAAGCAAGGCCCTGGGCGTAGAGGCAATAGTCATTGACGTGTTTGGCCAAGGAGGAGAAGGCGGGCTGGCGCTGGCCGAGGCGGTAGTGAAAGCCTGCGACGGACCGGCTCCGGTACAGCGTTTTCTATATCCGACAGAAATGCCGATTGAGGACAAGATTCGGATCATTGCCCAAAAAGTCTACGGCGCGACGGATATCACCCTGCTGCCACGCGCGCGCACCGACCTCAAACGAATCAACGACCTGGGGTATGACCAGGTGCCCATTTGCATGGCCAAGACCCAGATGTCTCTGTCCGACGACCCAAAACGCTACGGCCGGCCGCGTGACTTTGTGCTGAGCGTGCGCGAAATTCGCCTCTCGGCCGGGGCCGGCTTCTGTGTCCCACTCACCGGGGACATGCTAACCATGCCCGGCCTGGGCGCAAAACCTGCCGCAGCCGGGATGCGGATGGATGACAACGGCAAAATTTCGGGCATGTTCTGAGCCTGACAATACCGCCGATGGTCACGCGGCCCGACGCCGGGTGAGCTCCGCATAGCAATAGACAAGGGCCAGCCCACGATAGGGACGCCAACGCTCGGCAAAGGCACGCATTTCGGCTTCGGTTGCCTTTTCCTTTTTGCCCAACATGCCCTGGGCAAGATATTTGACCACGCCCAGGTCGCCGCCCGGAAACGCGTCGGATCTGGCCAGGCCACGCATCAGTGCAGTCTCCGCCGACCAGCGACCAATCCCTTTGAGTTGGATCAGGGCTTCAATCGCTGCTTCGTCTGAAAGCTGAGCGATTTCGCTCTGGTGCAAAGTCCGAGAGGCGAACGCTTCGCCCAGGCGGAGCAGCGTACTGGCCTTGGCATGGCTCAGCCGGAAGCCGCGTAGGGTCTCCAGGCTCTGGCTCGCAAACCGTACTGGATCGGGAAACGCGTAATACGTATACCCCTTGTAACGCCATTTGCGGCCAAATGCCTCAACCAATTCTTTTTTAATGGAGTAGGCAAAGGTGAGATTGATCTGCTGGGAGAGGACCGCCATGACCAGTGCCTCGAACAGCGTTGGGCTGGAGGTGATACGCAGCCCGCGAAAGCGCTTTACCAACGACGCCAGCATCTCGTCCTGACGTGCTAAGCGATAAAACGGTCTGATATCAAAGTCGGTACACAGAATATGACGGAGCTGGGCATGAAATTCCGCCTGCTTGAGGGCAGCCCTGGATGGACTGCGCAACTCCACCGTCAGCCTCGGCTTGGCCGGCGTGCCGACATCCGTCACCGTGACCAGCGCCAGTTGGCGACCGGCCGCGAGCAGGCGGTGGTATTGCTTGCCTACGACCAGGTCGACGTTCTCGCTCGCAAAACGCCGGAAGCGGGCGACGGTCAGGTCGAAGGAATACGGTGCTCGCGGGAGGAGTTGAAAGGTGGGGATCATCGCTCCAGGTCTTTGAGAGCCAGGCGTAGTTTCAGTCGGGTGTTGCTGTCCTCAGTTGCGCGAGCCCCGACCCCAAATCCCCAGACCCTGATCCCTTTCTTAAATCACTTCCTCTTCTCTCAACTTGGCCACATCTTCCCACGAATAGTCGAGCAGCTCGGTGAGGATGCGTTCGGTGTGTTCGCCGAACTCCGGGGCCGCACCTTTGGGGTCACCGGGGGTTTTGCTCAAGCGCACAGGCACGCCGACCAACTGCGTCTTGCCGATACTGGGATGCTCATAATCGACGATATATTCGTTGGCGAGCATCTGTTCGTCAGTGGGTAGGTCAGCAATCGTGTTGACGACCGTGTAAATGAAGTCTCCGCCTTCCTTGAGGGCCTTCATCCAGGCGTCTCGGGGTCGGGAGGCAAACGCGGCATCCAGAATGGGAATCAGATCTTTGGCGTTGTCGGCTCGGTCTCCCATGGTCGCAAAACGGGGATCGTCCAGGACGTGCTCAATACCCAGGACTTTGCAGAAATCGGACCAGTAACGATCCTGCTGCGGCATGGCCAGGCAGATCCACTTGTCATCGCCGCATTTGTAATGGTTCCACAGCGGGCTCGGCGCTGCGGCGCGTGGCATGCGCTTGAACTCCTTGCCGAGAATGGCTTTACACGCAACGTTGAGCCCCTGGAGCGCAGTCATGCTGCCCAGATGAGAGATATCGACCTCCTGACCCATGCCATATTTTTCACGCGCCAGCAGGGCGGCCATGACACCGTAGGCCAACATGATGGCGCCCATCTGATCGGCGATGCCACCGGCAATGCTGAGGGGTTCCATCTGAGGCTCACCCACCGCAGTCATGATGCCCGAGCGTGCCAGCCCCATATAGTCAAAGGAGGGCTCGCCGGAATCCGGTCCGAACGGACCGTAGCCGGTTGCACTGGCGTAGATGAGTTGCGGGTTGCGCTGAGAGAGCGCCTCATAGCCGATGCCCAGCTTGTCTGCCACGCCTTTCCGGAAGTTCTGGACAAAGACGTCGGATTTCTCCGCCAATTGATAGACAATCTCTATGGCCTTGGGGTTTTTGAGATCAAGGGTGAGACTCTGCTTATGCCGGTTATTGGCCTCAAAATAGAAATTCGGGCCACTCGTCGCTCCAACCAACGCCCCGGCAATGCTGAGCACACCTCGGCCCGGGTCCCCTCCGACGCGCTCTTCGATCTTGATGACTTCGGCGCCCAGGTCAGCTAACATCATGGTTGAGACCGGCCCTTGTTGCCAAATCGTCCAGTCAATAATGCGGACGCCATCTAGTGGTCGTTTCATAGCTTCCCCTCCTGACGGAATAGCCTTAGTGACATAGCTGAGGTAAGCGGACTGTAGCACAGGCCGAGCGGAGAACAAAAGGAAGCGAATGAGAAAGTCCAGCCCGGTCTGAACGGGGACACAGGCTTGCACTCTTGCCTGCGTATTCAGAAGACGGTATAGAAAGGCGGCCGACGAAACGGGAGCGTAGCATAAACCATGCGGATTGATTTCCACGTTCATACGACACGCGGCAGCTCTGACAGCAATCTTGACCCCTTGCTGATGATTGACCAGGCGCACACTATCGGCCTAGAGGGGATTTGCATCACCGAACACGACAATGCCTGGACGGACCCGGAAATCGAGGAGTACGCCCGCGAACGTGGGGTGACCTTATTTCTGGGGATTGAGGTCACGACCGAGTGGGGCCACGTCGGTGCCTTTGGCCTCGACCGCTATGTCGGCGGTATTTATAAGGTCAAGGAGTTGCGCCGCATTATCGATGAGGTTGACGGCTTTCTGATTGCCAACCACCCGTTTCGCTACAAGCTCGACCCCCGCTTCCAGTTTATCCATAAAACCGCCCCGATCGACCAAGCCGATCCTGCGTCCGGGAGTAAAGCCCTCGAAGTGCTGGAATATGTAGATGCCATTGAGGTGGTGAACGGTGCCTGCTCAGAGGAAGAAAATCGATACGCCCAGGCGGTGGCCGAGCATGTCGGGTGCAAGCGTATTGGAGGCAGTGACAGCCACTCGGCATCTTCCATTGGCTGCGCGGTCACGATTTTTGAGCGTCCCCTTTCGACTACACGGGAACTCATTGATGAGCTCAAAGCGGGCCGCTATTCCACCGGCCAGGGGTTGAACACTGGCGAGTTGCGCGTGTTCCCCTAGACCGCGTGTACGAGATACTCAGGCCATGACACGCCCCAAAGCCTTGACCATTGCCGGGTCGGATAGTGGAGGTGGGGCCGGTATTCAGGCCGATCTCAAAACCTTTATGGCGCGCGGTGTATATGGCCTGAGCGTGCTGACTGCGGTGACCGCCCAAAACACGCTGGGTGTCCAGGCCGTTGTTGAGCTCCCGCCTGACTTTGTCGCCCAGGAGTTCGATAGCGTGTTCGGCGATATGCAAATCCAGGCCGCAAAGACTGGTATGCTGTCATCCATTCCACTCGTTGAGGTGGTGAGTCGCAAGATAGAAGAATATGATGTCGGGAAGCTGGTCGTTGACCCGGTGATGGTCGCCAAAGGGGGCCACGCCCTTCTCCAGGCAGACGCTCGCCAGGTACTGGGCGAGAAACTGCTCCCACTGGCGTTTGTAGTGACACCAAATCTGCACGAGGCCGGGCTGCTGTCCGGCATGGAAGTGGCACGGCGGTCTGATATGGAA
>WTHD01000377.1 GCA_011523265.1 Candidatus Binatota bacterium | reverse complement strand
GGTGTCTTCTCCGCCCAGGGCGATAACGGCATCAAGACCAAGCCGGACGATATTGGTCATGACTTCATCCGACCGATCGTGCGCACTCGCCTCGCCCGGCATGGTCACGCGAAACGGGTTGGTGCGAGACGAACCCAGATTGGTGCCGCCATCACGGTCCCAGCGCCGGACCTGGTAATCCTCCAGCCGGACGGCCTCATCGATCCCCGTGTCGAGTAAACCGTGCCAGCCATCGGGCAGTCCCATCACCTCCACGTCATGGGTGGTCGCACGATACACAATCGCCTTGAGCGCGGGGTTCAGGCCTGGAGCATCTCCCCCTCCGGTTAACACGCCAATTCGTCGGATGCGCATGCTTACCTCGTCTCGTCGCGGGTCACTCGGAAGGCAGGGTAATAGGCGGCCTGATCTGCCGGGAACTCGATGCTGATGGGGATACGTGAAAAGACTAAAATTTGAACGTCGTCTCGATATAGCCGAAATTGGCGCTGTCGTCGGGATAGATCTGATCCACGATGCTGTCGCCAAAGACGTGGGCAAAAAAGACGTTGACGTTAATGTGCTTGTTCAGGTTGTAGCTGAGACTGGTTTCGATAATCTGAAATAGATCGCGCTTGCCAAAGACCGGACGGCCGACAAAGCCGAAGCCGGCCTGACGGTCCTCAAGGGTGGCACCCGCGCCCTGGTACCACAGGTCATTCTTCTCGCTGACACGGATATAGTGAAAGTCCGTGCGCCAGACCAATCCTTCGAGCGGACGCAAGATCAACTGGAAGAAGATGTCTTCGTTATTCATCAGGTTGTAGAAGGTGGAAAACGAATAGACCCGGGCGGTCGGCAGCATTTGAAAAAAGGTGTCGTGGTCGCTGTCGTTGGGGTCGTCGTCGCCCGAACTGCGGTTATACCCAACCCGGAACCAGGGCTTCCACGGCAATCCCTTGGGCTGCCAGCCGGCCTCGGCGGCAAACGCCCAGCCGTGATGATCCTGCCGGCCCCAGTCGCCGCCCTGCACCACACCCCAGCCCATCAGGTCAATCGGACCGGCCCCGGTCGGCACGACCTGAATCAGGTTGCCGCCACCCATGTTGATGGCGATGTGTCGGCGACTGCGTTCTGCGGCCGGGCGGTTATCGGTAGGCCGCAGGTTCCGCCCGTCGGCGTAGTAGATATAGAACAGCCGCGCGTCGGTCAGCTTGGCGAACTCGGGTCGGGTCAGGTTGAAGCCGGCGTACAGGATGTCGATATCGTCAATGGTCTTATTACCGGCCAGGTCAAAACCGGCCTGGGTCGGATGAGAGCCGTGCAGCGTAAAATTGTAAGCGCCCCTGGTCCAACTCAGGGTGAAGCCGTCATACGAACGGCCGACGTGGGACCAGCCGAAAGGGCCGAGCAGCCGCTGGGAGACGCGCATGCGTTTGATCCAGTCGATAGTCGGGTCCTGGCTCATTACCTCCGCGCCGCCGGCGATCGAGTGCCGTCCACCCCTCAGGCGAAGGCCGGGGATACCGAGCTGTTTCAGGGTCAGGTGGGCCTGTTTGAGAAATACACTGGCGTCGTTCTGACGACGATTATGGGCCAGATAGACGGGACCAAGGCCAAAAGAGCCCTGCGGGGCAGGCGCGCTGGCGTCATCGGGTAGACCCATCAGGGCCGTGTTCTGCGCTTCAAGATGCAGGTCGAACAGATCCTGCTGCCATTTCAGACCCAGCTTGGCTACGGTGGCTGCATAGGCATACGACGAATCGCCCGAGGTCCCCTCAAACCAGTCCCAGAATTCGCCCCGCGTGCGCAGGCTCGCAAAAACGGACAGCTTTGGAGAAATCTGGCTGATCGGGACTTCCGCCCGAAGCGGAGCTGGATGTACAGTCAGGAGGCACAGGGCGAGCAGCAGGAGACTTCCTTGTCGGATGAAAGCAGCGAGCTGCTGATAGGTCGTCCTGGCGTATCCTGTGGAACTGCTGCGGCCTTGGATCATTCTCTCCTCCTCGTCCATACGCTTTGCCCGGCGTTTCTATAGAACAGGCTGAGCAATGCTGGAGCCAAACACAAGGAAGCTAGGATACAGAGAAGCGGGGAAAAAGGTAAGTAGCAAAGGGAATGGTCAGGTTGAAAAAGGGAGGAGGGGCAGGGGCGGTCGGAGGGACGACCGCCCCCAGGGCAGACCAGAAGAGAGCGGAAGGAAGGGCAGCTCTCTTCTGCAAGCTCAATCAAGAGCTCTGACTCACAGCCAGAATAGGTGCAGGAAGTATGCCAAACCGAAAGACAAAGAAAAGCCTTATTTTTCGGTCTGGTCGGTGTGCCGTGCCCATCTTTGCGGCATGCGTATGGTGCGGCCTGCTGCTGAGACAACAGGTCAGTGCTCCTCCTGCTGGAGTCGCGTTCGACGTTTGCGTTTTTCCCAAGGTTTGACGGGCATCTAGATACGCTTTTGACTTTACATAGTCTCACCGGATAAAGAAGGCATACGCAGACGCGAATCCTCTACTGGTCATACGCATATGCTGCCGCATGGACATTATCTGAGTGAACACCATTTTCTGGTTTTTCTGCTTCAGATCCTGCTGCTGCTGGTGATGGCCCGTGGGTTTGGCGAGGTCTTGCGTCATTGGGGCCACCCGCCCGTTGTCGGGGAAATCCTGGTCGGTCTGCTCCTTGGTCCAACGCTGCTCGGTCGTCTCTCTCCCGAACTATACCAGACCTTGTTCCCGCCAGACCCGATTCAATACACTATGCTGGAAACCGTTTCCTGGTTTGGTGTACTCCTGCTCTTGCTTGAAACGGGCCTTGAAATCGATGTGTCTGCGGCCTGGCAACAGCGCGGCCCGGCCCTCCGCATTGGTATTATTGGCGTTATCGTTCCCATGGCCGTCGGGTTTCTCTTATCGCTCTTTCTGCCCGACGCCTATCTCGCCACTCCCGACCAGCGGATAACCTTCGCCCTGTTTTTAGGCACCACCATGGCCATTAGTGCCATGGTCATTATCGCCCGCGTGTTGCACGACCTGGATTTGGTCAAGAGCGATTTGGGGCTCCTAACCCTGTGCGGCTATGCGGTCAACGATATTCTGGCCTGGGTGATTCTCAGCCTCGTCTTCGCGACCGCCGCAGCGGCCACGCTGAGCATTGGTTCGGTCCTGCTGCTGCTGGCAACCGCGGTCGGCTTTACCGCCTTTTGTCTCTCGCTGGGGCTGCGCCTGGTTGACCGAGCGCTGACCGGCCTGGTCACCTGCCTGCCACACCAGCCTGGCGTTGTTCTGACCTTTGTGTGCTGCCTGGGGCTGCTGTGCGGGGTTGTCACCCAATGGGTCGGGCTGACCGGCCTGCTCGGGTTTTTCCTGGCCGGGATTATGGCCGGCGATGCCGGGGCGCTTTCCGAACGGGTGCGGCAGATCCTCACCCAGATGGTCCACGCGATTTTCGTGCCGCTCTATTTTGCGACGATCGCCATCCAAATAGACTTCTTTGCACAGTTTGACGCCTTTCTCGTCCTTTTTGTGACCGTCGTCTCCATCGCCGGAAAGTATTATGGGGCGTGGCTGGGAGCGCAACAGGCGGGGCTGTCGGCCGTGGACCGGGTTTCCATCGGTATCGCTTTTACTCCTAGTGGGGTGACCGGTATTGTGGTTGCCGCCGTGGCGGTGGAGTACCAGATCATTACCATTCCGGTTTTCGTGTCTATTGTCCTCTCGGCGATTATCTCCTCTCTTATTGTCGGACCCTGGCTGATGTGGTCCATTCGACGCCGGCCGGCCATGCATATCGCCGAGCTGTTTGTGCGCCGAGCCCTGATTCCTCACCTGACGGGCATGACGCGTCAGACGGTGATCCAGGAGCTCTGTCAGGAAATAGCGGAACACCAGCCTGCCTTGGACCAGGAAACCGTATTTGCCGCCGTCCAGGCTCGGGAAGAGTTGATGGGGACGGGCGTTGGGAGTGGGATTGCCATCCCCCATGCCCGTTTGGAAGCGCTCTCAAAACCCGTGCTTACCTGCGGACGTTCACCGGCCGGGGTTGATTGGGACGCGCCGGACGGGTTGCCGGTGCAACTGGTCTTTCTGCTGCTTACACCTGTTCAGGACGAGGGTGCGCAGTTGCAGATTCTCGCAGCCCTCGCCCGGACCATGAGCGCAGAAGAGGTGCGGCAGAGCCTGGTGCAGGCCGAGGATGCGGGCGAGCTGTGGCGACGCCTGTCCGACGTGCTCCGGTCGGCGGAGGCCCAGCTCGTGCCGTAACGGCAGGCCGAGTCTGTGACGGGCGCGTGCCACAGCGCAGTTTTACAATAAATTATAGCGCTTCATCCGCTCTCGCAGGACGTTGCGACTCACGCCCAACAGCCGGGCGGCCTGGACCTGATTATAGCGAGAGAGTTCGAGCGCTTTGCCCACAACAAGCTGCTCGGAACGCGCCAGGACACTGCCCGCGTGCTGGGCAAACAGCTCTTCCAGGGTTGCGTTCAGGGCGGCTTCGACGTTGGGCGGTGGGGAGACGGAGGCTGCTGCCGGAGTGCTACTGGCGGGCAGGGTGAGGTCTTCTTCGGTGATGACCGGGCCGCGTGAGTATAACACCGTCTGTGCAATAACGTTCTCAAGCTCACGGACATTCCCAGGCCAGGAGTAGGCGAGGAGTTTCTCACACGCGGTTGGAGAAAACTCTTGCGGGCCGTTTTTATTATCCTGGATGTGGAGCTGGAGGAGGTGCTTGGCTATGAGGAGGATGTCTTCACCGCGTTCCCGCAGTGGCGGGAGATTAATCCGTACGACATTGAGGCGATAGTATAAATCTTCACGAAACCGTCCATCTTGAAGCAGCGTTTCGAGGGCCTGGTTGGTCGCCGCAATAATCCGCACATTGATCTGCCGTGAGCGCCGTCCTCCCAGCCGATAGATCTCACGTTCTTGCAGTACGCGCAGCAGCTTGGCCTGGAGGAGGGGGGGCATGTCCCCGATTTCGTCCAGAAAGAGCGTCCCGCCGTGGGCGAGTTCAAATTTTCCGGGGCGCGCCTCGACTGCCCCGGAAAAGGCACCGCGCTCATGGCCAAAGAGTTCACTTTCCAGCAGGGAGTCCGGGATGGCCGCGCAATTAATGGCCAGGAAAGGTCCGTTGCTGCGTTGCGAGTAGGTATGCAGGGCGTGGGCAACAAGCTCTTTGCCCGTCCCACTCTCACCGGTAATTAAGATCGTAATGTCACGCGCCGCGCTTTTCCCGATAATTTTATACACTTCCTGCATGGCCTGGCTGTTCCCCAACATGGGCACGGCCTCGGGCGAGAGGGGTTCCGGCCGCGCTTCGTCCGGGGGAGAGGCTGACTCCTCTGCGGAGGGATGTTTTTGGAGGACGCGGGCGATCAACTGCTTGAGGGTGTCGACCTCAAACGGCTTGACCAGATAGTCATCCGCGTCCAGCGTGGTGGACCGAATGGCCGTTTCGGCTGAAACAAAAGCCGTCATCATGATAACGGGCAGGGTCGGCCGGCGGCGCTTGATCTCTTCGAGGGTAGAGAGTCCGTCGCGGTTGGGCATACGGACATCCATGAGGATGAGGCGTAAGGCCGGATCGTCTATTTTCCCCAGCGCTTCGTTGCCGGAGAATGCCGACAGCAGTTCGTATTCCCGACCCAGGACGCGCCGAAAAGAATAGTGCACGTTCCGTTCATCATCGACAATAAGAATTTTCTCCATGACTAGAGGGGGAGTCGGATACACACCGTTGTCCCGACGCCTGGCTGAGAGAAGAGGCGCAGTCGGCCGCTATGACCTTCAATAATGCGTTGCGATATGGACAGCCCCAGTCCGGTGCCGTCTTCTTTGGTCGTAAAAAACGGGTCAAAGAGCTGCGTCCGCACTTCGGGCGAGATGCCGGCTCCCTGGTCGGCAATGGTGACCCGCAGGCTACCACCCCCGACGCCAATGTGAACGGTCAGCGTCCCGCCGTGCGGCATGGCCTGAATCGCATTGAGCAAGAGGTTCAGGAACACCTGCTTGATCTGGGTGCCGTCAACCCAGGCCAGGGGGAGGTTGTTCGCCCAATCCTTACGGATGACGATCTCCCGCACGCGCGCTTCCGGGCCGATCAACAGCAGGGTTTCTTCCATGATCTCCTGGAGTCGTTCGCGTTGAAAATGGGGGGGGCGCGGCCGGGCGAATTCCAGAAACTGATCCAGTAAAAGTTTAATGCGTTGCAACTCACCCTGGACGATACGGAGATCGTCCGAAAATCCGTTGGTCGTTGTCCGATCTCGCGGATAGTCTTGGACCTGGTCCTGTGACATGGCGTAGATCAGCATGAGAACGGTATTCAGCGGGTTGCGCAGCTCATGGGCCAGCCCCGCGGACAACTTGCCCAGAGCGGCCAATTTCTCAGACTGGCGGAGTTGTTCCCTGGCTTGCATTTCGTCCCGATAGAGGGTCGCATTTTCTATGGCAATGGCGGATTGACTGGCCAGCAGGGTCAGGAGCCGGACGTCGCTATCCTCAAAGCAGCGTGGTTCGGTCGTATAGACATTCAGGACGCCGATAATGGCGGTTCTGGCCCGGAGTGGTACGGATAAGAGGGAACACAGTCCTTCACGGCGGGCCAGGTCCGCCACGCGGTAGCGGGTTTCCTTGCGGACGTCGGGCGTGTACAGCGGTCGGCCGGTCTTAATCACTTCCCCGGTCAGACTGGTGGCCACCTCACGCGCCGGCTGGGCAAGATAGGCTTCGCTGGCTCCCTCGGTGGCGGCCGGGCGAAGGGTGCCCTCTTCGGGGTCGAGCAGGAGGATAGAGGATACGCGCACATCCATGAGGCGCCGGGCCTGGGCAACAATACGTTGCAGCACCTCTTCCAATTGCAAGGTTGATGAGATTTCAGCTCCAATGGTGAATAGCGCTTCGAGCCGTTCTTCGAGATGTCCCTGGAGCGTATCCATCGTCATGCTCAGTGGAGAGTCTCAAGCGAGAGTGACTGTATCGAAACGTCGGACCGAATCACCCGTGTCATAGCGACGCTCTCAATGGGACCGAGTGTGCAATCCATATCCCCACAGGTGGATTGATTGGAGTGGAGCCGGGCGGGAAGCTCCCGCCCGACTTTTCTGATTAGGCTTCCTCGGTGCTGAGACGCGGAGCGGGTTCCGCTCGCATTGAGCGCTGACTGCTCATCCCCAGGGTTGAGCCAGGGGAGAACATCTGCGAGGAACCGTAGGCCACGTTACCATGTTCGCCAACATCCAGGCCCTCGGACTCTTCGTCCGGCGAGACCCGGAGCCCCATGGTCGCCTTGATGATGCTGAAAAGGATAAAGGCAAACGCAAAAGTAAAGATGCCAATGGCCACGATACCGACGAGCTGACTGACGAGTTGAGCACCCCCGGCCAGGTTGCCGAAAATGCCGACCGCCAGGGTTCCCCAGATGCCACACACGAGGTGGACGGAGATGGCCCCAACCGGATCGTCGATCTTCATCTTGTCAAAGAACAGGACCGAGCCGACAACAATCGCACCAGCAATCAGCCCAATCAGCGTAGCGGACATGGCCGCCATTTGATCGGCACCGGCAGTGATGCCGACCAATCCGGCCAGAATACCGTTTAAGGCCATGGACAGATCCGGTTTTTGGAGGATGACCCAGGAGGTGAACATCGCCCCGATCCCGCCGGCCGCGGCGGCAATACAGGTGGTGACCAGGGTTAGGGACACGAGATTGGGGTCGCCCGAGAGGACGGAGCCGCCATTAAATCCGAACCAGCCCAGCCACAGCAGGAAGACGCCAATGGCGGCAAGCGGCATATTGCTGGGCAAGATGGGCCGAATACGACCGTCTTCCAGGTATTTCCCCATCCGGGGCCCCAGCAGCATGGCTCCGGCCAAGGCTCCCCAGCCACCCACCGAGTGGACGATGGTTGAGCCGGCAAAGTCATAAAAGGGCGTTTCCATCATGTCCAGCCAGCCCGCGCCCCATTTCCAACTGCCGGTGATGGGATACGAAACGGCAACAAAAATGGTCGCAAAAACCATGAAAGAGGACAATTTTATACGCTCTGCAACCGCGCCGGAGACAATAGTGGCTGCGGTCGCCGCAAACATGGCCTGAAAGAGAAAGTCGGTCCAATAGGTATAGCCCTCACTGTACAGACTGGTCTGTGAGGCTACTTCGTCCGCCACCTCAACGCCGAACCCGGCAAAGGCCAGCCAACCGGCAGAATCCTCCGCAAATCCGGGATACATCAGGTTGAAGCCGCACAACGCATAGGTCAGCAACCCAGTGCAGATGACAAAGGTGTTCTTAAAGAGAATATTGACCGTGTTCTTGGACTGGGTCAGACCGGATTCGAGGGAGGCAAAGCCCAGATGCATAATGAACACCAGGGCCGCGGCGATCATCATCCATAAATTATGGGCGGTAAACAGGGCAAAACCCTGTGAAGCGGCGAATTCCGCGTAATCCTTGTACTGTGGCGCGTCCTCGGCAAAGGCGAACGGTGCCAGCAGCCCGATGCCCAGCGTCGCGAGTAATCCCAAAGCGAAGAAACGTTTCATCCCAACCTCCTTATGTCGTGCAATGCTATTGCCCTCATGTGTGTCGAGATGCCCCGTATTGCCCCGTCGAAGTATTGAGCGTGATATTTCGATTCGATTGGCTCGATACTTCTGGAAAGAGTAAACGTGTCCAGCGTCTCATATCTATATGAAGGATACGTTTGCTCTTTTTGTCCTGCCGGGACTCCTTGCGATATTGCCCTCACAACATCAGAGCCCCGGCACAAGTTCTGACTAGATCGCGTCTGCTCCCCGCTCACCGGTTCGGATACGCACGACATCATCCATGGGCAGGATGAAAATCTTGCCATCACCAATCCGCCCCGTTCGGGCCGCGTTGATGATGGTATCCGCCACTTCGCCAGCCTTGTCATCATCGACCAAGATTTCAATCTTGACCTTGGGCAGAAAATCCACCACATACTCCGCGCCGCGATACAGTTCCGTATGCCCCTTTTGTCGACCAAAGCCTTTGACCTCAGTGATGGTCAAACCCTGGATGCCCGCCTTTGAGAGGGCTTCCTTGACCTCATCGAGCTTAAACGGCTTGATGATCGCTTCTATCTTCTTCATAGGAGCCTCCTTTGAGAGATTCGGCTACATGAGGTAGGCGAACTCCACAATCATCGAGTCCTGGTCGTCCGAGTAGCCGCCACCGTCGTGGAACACATCTTTGTTGGACCAGTCGTGGCGGAACTCCAAGCGAGCCTGCAAGTTCTCCGTCATCTGCCACTTGAAGGTGCCGGTGACTTCCCGGAGGTCTTGCTCAATGCCGGTCCGGTAGCCGTCCGGGTCGGAGAACCACTCGCCGCGCAGCGCAAAGGACCAGTCCGCCAGGCTCTCGTCCAACAGGCCGCCACCCAGGGTGACAATGCCCGACAGCCCAGTCCAGTTGGCGTCATCGCCGCCCGCCTGTTCCGAAGCCGTGCCGTAGTCGAAGTTGGCCAGCAGGTCCACGTTTTCCATAGGCGAATAGGTCAGGACCGTATCAAACACGCCCGTTTTGGAGCTGCCGCTATCGTCGTCCTCCGCCCCAAAGACGCCGTTAAACGTCCAGGCCAGGTCGCCAAATTCCAGCCCTAAACTCCCGAGAAAGGTCTTGCCGTTGTTGTTGTCCCGCACATTGTCCCAGCCATTCACGACACCGGCCGTCAGGCTGATATTGTCGTTCAGAGCCGTGGAGAACAGCACCCCGGTATGGGTGAACGGAATGGCGTAGCCGAACATGAAGGAGCGCGACACATTGGGGTTATAGGGCGATTCGATTACCTCGCCGCCCAGCAGGGTGGCGAACTTCCCGAACTTCATCTCGATGCCGTTTCCGATGCCAAAGGTATAGGTCATATAGGCCTGTTGGACCTCAAAGTTGTGCGCCAGATCGCCGCCCCAGTCAGACTGAATCAGGCCGGCGGTCTCTCCATAGTCCAGTACGGCATGGAAGCCGACACCGCTCTCGGTTTCCTTGGACACTTCGAGTTGCAACAGATCCATGGTGAAGTCGTTGTGGTTCTGGTCAAAGATGCGCATATTGTTGCTACCCGAGTCCGGGCTGTTGAAGTTGTAGTTGTACGACCCGTAGACCAGGCCGCCAAATTGAAAACCGTTCAGGCCCAGCAGACCGCCTTCCAGCGATTCGACGCGGTTGGTCAGGTCCATGATACCGTTCTCAGCCTCGCCACTCTCGCCCTCTCCAGCGCCTTCCTTGAGGCGACTCACCTCTCCTTCCAACTCGTTAATTCGCTGCTGCATTTGCTGCAGCATCCCCTGCACATCGGGAGTGGCAGACGCGGCAGGCTCCTCCTCACCCGAGGCACCTACGCTCCCCCCAACCCCCAACGCGACCACGAGAGCCGCAACGCCGATAAATTTTTTCATACACTACCCCCTTGCTAAAAGTATGTTCCTTGGATTCTGGTGGAACACTCCCGGTACATTTATGCAGCAAAGCTGATGCCAATCCCGTACCAGGAGAAAGCCGAGAGAAATCAGGCGGTTTTTTTGCTCTTGAGACAAGAGAATGCCCAGAAGAGCAGCAGTTGCAAACCAGACTGCCTAAACTCTGAACAGACGAAGTTGACACAGCCCCCGGCATATCTGCTATGTGTTGTGTATCTGACGGGAAAAGGCTGAAAGGAGAAAACAATGCCAAACGCAGATTTTGAAGTTCGCCAGCTCCTCAAGGCGTATCGCAAGGGCGTAATCTCGGATGCGCTGTTCGAGGAACAGATGGAGGAACTGTCCGGCGGCGGGACAGCGACCTATACCTACAATGGGGTGAGTCATGCCACCGAGAAAGACATGATTCTGGCCTTACTGGACGAGTTCCGGTGCGGAGAAGACTTTGCCGCGGAATATCTCAACGGCTGGATTGAGGCCAGTGACGAGGCGTGTGTGAGGGGCGGCTTGCGGACCGTCCAGCAGCGTGAGGCTTTTCACGCCCATCTCTTGGAAGCCCGGCTGCGCGAGCTGGGAGGAGACCCGCAGTGCACGGTACCGGCCGAGCGGCGGGACAAGGAAATGCCTTTCTACTCGTCAAAAGAGAAAGGCGATGTAGAAAAGCTCCAATCCCTTGCCGATCTGCTCAAAGACCCGGAGACCATCTTAAAGCCGCTCACCGATTCTATTGATCAGATTCAGGACGATCAGCAGACCAAAGAGCTCCTGCGGACCATTATTGACGATGAAATGTCGAGCATTAAATGGTTGCTGGATGCGTGTGAGACCCTGAGCGCCCCCAAGGCTGCCTAGCTGCTCACTTGCTGACGTGGAGAGGGCGGGGTACGGACAGTGTGCCCCGCCATGGATACCGTGCCTGCTCTGTCTGACGCCAGTTCAGAACCCATATCTGGAGATGTTTCTTCCGATATTCTTCGTCCCCTCCTGCCGTTGCGCGGACAGCTGACATCCTGCTGGCAGCATATCGTCGCCGGAGTTGGGCACGCTCCAGACCCGTCTTTAGCTGCGGTCAATCTGAGTCGCCTGCTGGAGCACGGCTCCGGGACGGGAGCCGTGCTCCAGTCCGCCGAGCTATCCCGTGATCTGCTGTTTCTTTTGGGGGCAAGTCAGCATCTCTCTAATGTCTTGATCCAGCAGGAACAGGACTGGGAGGCCGCCTTTTTGACCGATCGCAGTGCTGCGGAAAAATCGACCGCTACCCACCTCCAGGTGTGCCGCCCAGCCCTTCCGTGTGATCTGCCCAAAGACGATTTTTTACGCGGGCTGCGCGCCTACCGCAATCGTGAATATCTACGGATTGGAACGCGGGACCTGCTTGCCCGGGCCTCCCTTGAAGAGACGACCCGGGATTTGAGCGCTCTGGCCGACACTGCCGTCCAGATTGCCTACGAATACACCCGGGCCAGAATGGAGCGGGACTACGGGGAAGCCGGTGTTGAAGAGGCGGGAGAAAAACGCCCGATTGCCTTCGTGGTGTTCGGCATGGGCAAGCTCGGGGGAGAAGAGCTGAATTTCAGTTCGGACATCGACCTCATCTATCTGTACGAATGTGACGCCGGCCTTACAACTGGCGGAAAAAAGGGCCAAATTGACACCCGGACCTATTTTACCGAGCTCGCCCAGCGTCTCACCCAGGCCCTCAGCACCTCCGGCCCCGGGGGCTTCGTCTTCCGGGTTGACCTCCGTTTGCGGCCGGATGGGACGAACGGTCAGATTGTCAATTCTCTCGCCAATACGCTGTTGTATTATGAGTCCTGGGGCCAGACCTGGGAACGTCTGGCTCTGCTCAAGGCGCGGCCTATTGCCGGAGAGCAAGCTCTGGGCGAGCGCTTTTTACGTGAAGTTGCACCGTTTATCCTGCGCCGCTACCTCGACTTCACCATGGTCGAGGATACCAAAGAGTTGAAGATGCGGATTGAGCGCTCGCTGCATCGGACCGACCGGGAGCGGTTGAACGTCAAGCTCGGGCGGGGCGGGATACGGGAAATCGAATTTGTGACCCAAGTCCTGCAACTCATCCATGCCGGAAAAGACCCGCGCGTCTTGGGACGGAACACCCTGGAGGTTCTCGACCGTCTGGTTGAGGGGACCTATCTCGCTGCCGCAGACCGAGATGCGCTGGCAACAGCCTACCGTTTCCTGCGTCAGGTCGAGCACAAGCTACAAATGGTGCACGACCGCCAAACGCATACGCTCCCCAGCTCCGCAGACGACCTGCGGGCCTTGGCGCGTCGTCTGCGGGTTGCGGGTCAGACCGAAGCCGCAGACGACGCACTCCCCGTTTTCCTGACGGCCCTCCAGGATCATACGCGGGCGGTTCACACGATTTTTCGCTCTCTTTTCCACGTTCCCGAAGGCAACGCCGGGGCCGATGAAACTGAGGAGCAGGCCGCCATTGCAGCCCTCTTCGACGAATTGCCCGATCCTGAGCGGGCACAGCAGCGTCTGGAACAGCTTGGGTTTCGTGAGCTGAGCCACACGTATGAGCGTCTGCGTCTGCTGCACGACGGCCCGTCGTACGCTCCGGCGTCGCCGCGGCGGCGCGAGCTATTGTACGCTCTGGCTCCAACCCTCTTCCATGAAGTCTGTCGGTCGGCGGACCCTGACCGGGCCCTGGCCTCCATGGCGGATTTGATCGCGTCGATCGGCGCGCGCTCAAGCTTTTTATCACTCCTGCGTGAGAATCCGCATACCCTCCGAACGCTCATCGGTCTGTTCGGAACCAGTTCCTATCTGTCCCGCATCTTTTTACGCCGACCGGAACTGCTCGACAGCCTGGTTCGGGCCGACCTGGTCCACCTGTACAAGTCTCAAGAGCTGATGCGGGACGAGCTGATGGCTCGCATTCAGGGGGCTCCGGAACTTGAGGACCGCCTCGATATTCTGCGTCAATATCGACATGAGGAGTTTCTGCGCATCGGCATTAACGACACCAACGGCCAGTTGGATTTCCCGTCGGTGAGCGTCCAACTGTCATACTTGGCGGAGGCCTGTCTCCACGGGGCGTATGAGGCTGCCCGCGCGGCACTGTTGGAGAAATTAGGGCGGACGGACCTGCCCGGCCGGATTGTCATTGTGGGCATGGGCAAATTGGGCGCGCGCGAATTGAACTATAACTCGGATCTGGATCTTATTTTCCTGTACGAACCGGATGCCTCGTCCCCAACCGGACAGGGCGGGTCAGACCTCGCCGCCCAAGAAATCTTTGCCAAGCTGGTCCAGCGCCTGATTTCCGTGCTTCAAGTCCAAACGCGTGAGGGCGCGGTGTATACAATCGATACCCGTTTGCGACCCTCCGGCCGCGCGGGTTCCCTGGTATCTTCGATGGCCGCCTTTACCCGCTATCATCAGACTCAGGCGCAACTGTGGGAACGACAGGCGCTCATTAAGGCGCGCGCCGTAGCGGGAGACCCTGGCTTGGCCGCGCGGGTGAATGCCCTGTTTGAGCACTACGTCTATAGCGAACCCATTCGGGCCGCGGATGTGGCTGAGATTCAGCGCCTGCGGGGCCGGATGGAATCCGAGTTGGCCGGCGAGACGAGCGAGCGGTTTAATATTAAAACGGGCCGGGGCGGTCTGGTCGATGTCGAGTTTCTTGTGCAGATGCTGCAACTGCGCTATGGTCACCGCCTTCCTGCATTGCGGCATAGGGACACCCTCTCCACCCTGGACGCCCTGAGAGCTTGTCAGGTGCTCTCGCGTGAAGAGAGCCAACTGCTCAAGCGCGGCTACCAGTTCTTGCGCCGGCTCGAGAACCGACTCCGGATTGAACGCGACCAGCCGGTTGAGGCCCTTGAGCGGAACGCTGAGCAGTTGACGTCCCTGGCCCGGCGGATGGGCTACGAAGGAGCCGATGCGGGCTCGCGTGTCTTGGCCGAGTACCACCGCCAGCGGGAAGCGATTCGGATGTGTTACAGTCGTCTGTTTGAGAGAGAACAGGGAGAGCCGCATGAGCGACAAGCCGGAACAACCGCCTCCTGAAGAGGCCACGACTGAAGAGAGCTTTGCCTCCCTGCTCGAACAGGAACAGTCAGGACCGGCGCTGAGCAGCGGCCAGGTGGTGAAGGGTCGGGTCATCCTCATTAGTGCGGATAGCGTCTTCATTGATGTTCGGGATAAAGGGGAGGGGATTATTGACCGGGCCGAGCTCGAAAACGAGCAGGGCGAGTTTGACATTGTCGTCGGAGACGAGGTGGAAGCCACCGTGCTCTCAACCGAGGGGGAACTCCGGCTGTCACGCAAACTGCTCAAGGGCGCGCAAGCACGCCAGCGCTTAGCCCTCGCCGTGGAGAACACCTTGCCGGTGGAAGGCACGGTCACGCGGGAGACCAAAGGGGGTTACGAAGTGACGGTCGCCGGGATGCGGGCCTTTTGTCCCTACTCTCAGATGAGCCTCCACCGGCCCGATTCCCCGGAGGACTTTCTCAACCAGACCCTCGAGTTCTACGTCACGCAGTACAGCGAGCGGAATATCGTTCTCTCCCGTCGCCGCCTCCTCGAAGAGCAGGCCGAGCGCGCCGCGGAGGAGACGCGGCAGAAGCTGTTTCCAGGCGCAGTCCTGCCGGGGACGGTGGCCTCGCTGACCAATTTCGGCGCGTTCATCGACCTTGGGGGCGTGCAGGGATTGGTGCATATATCCGAGATCAGCCACTCCCGGCTGGGAAGGCCGGCCGATCACCTGAGCGTTGGTGAAGCGGTCAGCGTCAAAGTGCTCAATGTTGACGCAAAAACCGGCAAGGTCGGGCTGAGTCTGAAAGCCCTGGAAGACGATCCCTGGAGCACGGTCGGAGCGCAACTGCGTGAACGCCAGGTGGTGACCGGCCGTCTGATTCGGATGGCGGACTTCGGCGTCTTTGTCGAACTGCTCCCTGGTGTTGACGGGCTGTTGCACGTGAGCGAAATCCCCCGCAGCCAACAGGGCATAATCAAAGAGGCGACCGCGACCAACCAGGAAGTGACCGTGCTCATCCTCTCGATTGACCCCGAGGAGCGACGGATTGCCCTGGCCCTGGCCCCAGAGGGGCTCGCTCCGGGTGACCACGCCGAGGAACTGGAGTTGACGACCGGAACGATCCTCACCGGCACCGTTGAGCGGGTGGAGTCGTTCGGGGTATTTGTCCGGCTCGGCCCTGGGCAGACCGGACTGATTCCCAATGCGGAGATGGGGACGCCGCGTGGCACCGACCACCGCAAAGAGTTTCCGCCCGGCACTGAGGTGAAGGTTGCCGTCCTGGCAGTCGAAGAGGGGGGGAGACGCATCCGCCTGTCCCGCACCAAGGTGCGTGCGCACGAAGAGCAGGCGGAAACCCAGGCGTACTGGGCTTAAAGCCAGCAAGGGCGGGGGTTGGGGCCAACCCGGGCGGATTGGTGCAGGAGAGGGAAAGGGAAAAATAAGATGGCCGGGCTAAGGATGCGGTGGGGAGCTGGGGGGGAGGCGCCGTAAGGCCTTGCCCCGCCCGCCCGGCGCGGCGGAG
>WTHD01000283.1 GCA_011523265.1 Candidatus Binatota bacterium | reverse complement strand
GGCCACGCCATCTTATCCGGTATCCAGAGCGACCAGACCAAGGCCGTGCTTGGGGCATTCAGCGCACCAGACTGGGTTCTGGTAGAGCACCGCTCCAAAGACGACTGGGCAACTCTGATCTTACGTCGGAGCGGCGACCCACCGGACGGCAGATGATATGCCACGCTTCTTCATCTCATCCCAGACCATCGTCCAGGACCGGGCTCAGCTCAGCGGGGCAGAGTTTCATCATCTGCGGCATGTCCTGCGGCTCGGGCGTGGCGCACGAGTCACCCTGTACGATGAAAGAGGAGTAACCTATCACGGTGAGATTCTCCATATCGCGTCGGCCCACGCCGAGGTCGGCATTACGGAACACGCCCCTCCCGCAACCCCCGCCTTTCACTTCACCCTGGCTCAGGGAACGCTCAAAGGACGCAAAATGGACCTCGTGATTGAAAAAGCCGCCGAGCTCGGCGTTCACGCCATTGCCCCTTTTGTCTCGGCCTTTACGGTTGCCCGTATTCCTGACAGCAAGCGGGCCGAACGTCTAGCCCGCTGGCAGCACATCGCTCGCGCCGCGGCAAAACAGTCGGGCAGCCCGCCGCCCGAGATTCGTCCGCCACAGTCTTTTCCCGAGCTCTTGCACTCTGTTC
Organism: Candidatus Binatota bacterium; assembly: GCA_011523265.1. Taxonomy (GTDB): domain Bacteria; phylum Desulfobacterota; class Binatia; order Bin18; family Bin18; genus Bin18. The sequence continues at coordinate 2,777 of WTHD01000283.1, read as the reverse complement.
CGGCTCCTTCAGGGAAGCTGATTTTCTCAGAACGGGAGCGGACTCTGCACCTCAGGGAGTTTGCGCAAAACTCGACTCAGTTCGAGGCCCTCCATGTTCTGGTCGGTCCAGAAGGCGGCTTTGCTCCCGAAGAAATCGAGCAGGCCGAGGCCGCCAGGTTTGTGTCGGTCAGTCTGGGCGCTGCGGTGCTGCGGGCGGAGACGGCGAGTATAACTGCTGTCGCCCTATGTCAGTTTCTATGGCGTGATATCCGTTCCCCCTTGCCTTAAACCCAACGACTGCCTAGCATGCCGCACCTGTGGGCGGAGGGAATCCTTCTTCAGTTTGACGGGAGCGCGCCGGATAAGAGGAGACAGCATGATGCGTTTCGCCTTTATTATGGATCCGATTCAACACGTTCTGATCGACAAAGACACCACCTTCGTTTTTATGCTTGAGACGCAGTCCCGTGGCCACGAGGTCTGGTATCTGGAAATGTCCGACCTGTTTATTGAACGTGCGCGCGCCATGGGCCGATCCCGCCGGATCGAACTGCGCCGGGAGCTGGACAACCATTTTACCTTTGGCGCAGAACACACTGGCCCGTTGGGTGAGTTTGACGCGATTTTTATGCGCAAAGATCCGCCCTTTGATATTGCCTATCTGCACGCGACCCAGTTGCTCGACCTTGCCCAGAATGAAGACGCGGTTGTCCTCAATCGTCCCGCCGGCCTGCGCGCGGCAAACGAGAAACTCTACGCCCTTAACTTTCCCAACGTTATCCCCACCACCTTGATCACCCACGACGCCAAGCGCCTCAAGGCCTTTCTGGATGAGCTGGGCGGAGAGATGATTATTAAACCTATAGACGGTCATGGCGGGGCCGGTATTTTTTATGTCCATCAGGACGATCGGAATCTGAACTCTATCCTCGAAACTCTGACCCAGGACGGGCGTGAGGCCATCATTGCCCAGCAGTATATCCCGGAAGTCCGTCAGGGCGACAAGCGCCTCATCGCCCTGAACGGCGAACCCATCGGTTGTACCCTGCGGGTGCCCCGGGCCGATGAGAATCGGGGCAATATCCATGTGGGCGGAACCTGCGTCAAGGCAGATATCACCGACCGCGATCAAGAGATCTGTCGAACCGTCGCCCCGTTTCTTCGGAGAGACGGGCTGTATTTTGTCGGCCTCGACATCATTGGCGACTACCTCACCGAGGTCAATGTCACCAGCCCAACCGGTGTGCAGGAAATTGACCGGCTCAACCAGACCTGCCTGGAGGCTCAGGTCATTGACTTTGCCGAACAACAGGTGGCAGAGCGACCGCGTTCCCGTACGTAACCGACACCCAATGCCGCACGACACGCGCACTCCGGCTGGCCGGGCTTGGTCGGCGCATACCCGCGAGGTCCTCTATTCCTTTCTGGCAGGAATTTTTCTCACCTCGCTCACCTTGGGGAATGTTGTCGGGATTACGAAGTTCGTCGATCTGGGCTGGTTTGTGATCCCGGCCGGGCTACTGGCCTACCCTTTTACCTTTTTGGCCACCGACCTGATCAGCGAACTCTACGGGCGGCGGCGGGCGCAGTCCATCGTCTGGGTTGGTTTTTGCATGAACTTCTTCATGTTGTTCCTGATGTGGTTCGGTCACGTGTTGCCGGATGCCTCGGGCGTATCAGGGGCAACCGCAACGTTTGAGGCGGTGTACGCTTTTATGAAGCCGGGCGTTGTCGCCTCTATGATTGCCTATCTGGTCGCTCAGTCCGTTGACGTGTATCTCTTCCACTTCTGGCAACAGCTCACCAGGGGGCGACATTTATGGCTGCGTAATAATGGCTCGACCATGCTCAGCCAAATCATTGATACGTTTCTCATCTCGTCCATTCTGTATGCTTCCGGGGCACTCGGCTCAGCCGTTGACTCGATCGACAAACTCATACCGCTGGCGCTGTCCTCGTATGCGTTTAAGCTCGTCTTTGCCCTGCTCGACACACCCCTGTTCTACCTGGGGGTATATTGCCTGAGAGACCGCGTCCCAGCCGCAGACGAGAGTCGCCCTACAGCATAACCGGTGCGCTCAGGCGTGCGCTATGATTGTGTCAACTCGGCTACTCAGATTGCCGGGCCGCCCACTCCTCAAACCGAACCATGCGCAGACTATTGGGAGTTTCGTGAAGAATATAGGTCACTGGTTCGCGAAAGGTCTTGATCTTAAACGCTTTTTGAGCCCGTTCCCACAGGTCAAGGTCTTCTCCATAGTTCAGGTCACAAAATCCGCCCAACTCGGTAAAGACCGTACGCTTTCCGAACAACGTCCCGCCGATCACACATTCGGATATGCGGATGAGCTTGGTCGGATCAAAGAAGTCAACGACCCACTGCTTGCCAGCGACCTCGACGCCGCCTTGAATCAAATCAAGGTCATGTTGACGCAACAGTTCGAGCCGCGTCTCCAAATGGGTAGGACGGTATTCGTCATCACTGTCGAGACAGGCGATATATTCTCCACGGGCTTCCGCAACGCCACGGTTGCGCGCGGCCCCAACCCCCTGATTGGCCTGGCGGACATAGCGAATCTGGGCCGACTGTTGCTGCCAGGCGGCGACAACTTCGGCCGTGTTATCGGTGCTCCCATCGTCGATAACGATCAGCTCCCAGTCCGTGAACGTCTGGGCCAGCACCGATGAGATGCTCCGTGACAATAAATCCGCTCGATCAAAAGTCGGCAGGATCACCGATATCTGGCAACAGCTCACCAGGGGGCGACATTTATGGCTGCGTAATAATGGCTCGAC
>WTHD01000301.1 GCA_011523265.1 Candidatus Binatota bacterium | reverse complement strand
GCAGGATACGACCAGCGCCTGGGAGGCGATCGAGACCCTGGGTCAGGCCCACATCGACGAGGCCAGCATGGCCCGTATGCTGGGCGGCAATGCCGCCGAACAGTTCGGCATCGAACTGGTGCAAAAGGTGGAATAAAAGGGAAATAGGGAAGCGCTGCCCGAACAAGAGACAGGGGAGAAACCATGGCTTCTGCGCACCGTCCGTTTCATCACGATCTGTTCCCCGCCTACATCCGGTATCCCGTTCTGGTATTGACCTATGTGCTTCTCAAGCCGCTGCTGTGGCTGGTCGATAGGGCCGGGTATTCGGATCGACTCTGGGCCGCACTCAGCCGCAAGATGAAGGCCAAGATGCTGGCCGGGCATGATTTTGGCGACTACCGTCCCAGCCGGCACGATGTGGTGGTGTGTACGTTTCCCAAATGCGGCACGAACTGGACCATGCAGATCGCCTATCAAATCGCCATGCGGGGCAAGGGCGAGTTCCGGCATATTCACGATGTAGTGCCGTGGCCGGATTTTGCCAGGCAGGACCTGGTCGTGCCCCTGTCGGACGATACCGCCCGCAAAGCCGCGCCCACCGGCCTGCGGGTAATTGAAACGCATTTGGAGTGGGAGCAGGTCCCCTACACCCCGGACGCCCGCTACATCTGTATTCTACGCGACCCCAAGGACGCCTTTGTGTCGTATTATCCTTTTGCCCGCGACGTTATGTTCGGCCCGCTGATGCCCGCCGTACCGGTCTGGTTGCGGCTCTTCTTTTCCGATGCCGCGCTGTTCAACTGGCCCGAACACCTGCACGGCTACTGGAAAAACCGCCACCTGCCCAACCTGCTGATCCTGACCTTCGAGGAGATGAAACAGGACTTGGCCGCGGCCGTGCGACGCATTGCCGAGTTCATGCAGGTCGAGTTGACCCCGGACGAGTTTGCCGCGGTATGTGAGAAGAGTTCGTTTGCGTACATGAAAAGCATAGACGAAAAATTCAAGCCACCGGCGCTCACCCCATGGTCGTCGCCCAACCGGCAGATGATCCGCCGCGGAGTCAGCGGGGGGTCGTCCGAGCTCTTATCCCCCGAGCAGCAGGCCTTCATTGATGCGACGTGCAGAGCCGAGTTGGCACGGGTCGGCAGCGATTTCGCGTACGATGCGGTGTGGGGAAGTCAAGCGGGCGAGGAGAACCCGGTGCCCGCCGCGCAGAGCGCCGAACAACCTAGTGTGTAGAGATATTTCTCAACACCTGTACCCATGGTAGAGTGATCCACATGCCCAGAGCGCAGCCCTTAGAAAAGCCTCAAGCCTCTCAACCGGGCGGATTGTATGAACAGGACTTCTTCGCCTGGGTTGAAGAACAGGTGGGAGCGCTACGGTCCGGCCAGACGCACAGGCTGGATATCGAGAACCTGGCTGAGGAGATTGAGGACATGGGGAGAAGCCAGCGACGGGCGGTGAAAAGCGCGCTCATCATCATCCTGAGTCATCTCCTGAAGTATCGCTATCAGCCAGACCGTCGGACCAATAGTTGGCGGGCAGCCATACGAGAGCGCCGCCGCCGCGTGCGCGACGAACTGGCCGACAGTCCAAGTCTTCGACCGTATATTGAACGCATTCTTGATGATTGCTACCAGGACGCGCGTGAAGCGGCCGCGGATGAGAGCGGCTTGCCCAGTGTGACGTTTCCGGCCGCTTGCCCGTTTGCTCTGGAGCAGGCCCTTGATCGAAATTTTTTGTCGGAGTCGAACTGAGAGGAGCATGTCAATGAACGTGATCGATGGCGACAGCCACTTTATGGAGCCGCTTGATCTCTACCCCCGCTATATTGATCCGGCATTTCGGGAGCGGGCCATGCGGGTGGAAAAGGACGCGACCAGCGGGGAGCCGACCATCCTGGTGGACGGCAAACCCCTCAAGCTGGTCAACGCCACAGACCTGTTGGCCGCAGTGGTGGCCTATGGGCAGAAAGAAATGGGCCGGGACGTCGGCCACTTCGATCAATATCTGGCGCTCAGCCCGGACTGGCAGAATATGGACAAGCGGGTCGAGTTTTTGGATGCCGAAGGTATTCACGCCCAGGTCATCTACCCCACGCTCGGCCTCTTATGGGAAGGTACTGTGGAGGACCCGGTTTTTGCCGACGCCCTGAGCCGGGCCTATAACACCTGGGCGTTTGAACTGTGCGCCAGCCATAGCGACCGGCTGTTTCCCGCGGCGCATATCTCCCTGCGTGACGCGGAGCTGGCCGTGCGCGAACTCAACCGGGTCGCCAAGCTGGGCTGCCGGACGATATTTGTTGCCGCGGCCCCTATCAACGGTCGCAGCTTCGGCCACCCGGATTTGGACCCCATCTGGGCTGCGGTGCAGGACTTGGACCTGAGTGTCGGTATCCACCTGACCGGGCATAAGCATTCGACCGGGCGCGAATGGTACCGCGACCGCGACCCCGGCATGATGTTCGTGACCATGAATCTGATCCAGGACCCGCGTATGGCGCTGACCACCATGGTCTACGATGGTGTGCTGGAGCGCTTCCCCCGCCTACGGGTGGCCACCATAGAAGCCATGGTCGGCTGGATTGGCGAATGGCTGGAGCGACTGGACTACCGGTATAAATACATGGGCCATACCTCCCAGATGGAGCGCCCGGCGTCCGAATACTTCGAGCGCAATATCTGGATTAACGGCGATCCCGAAGAGCGGATGTTTCCCCTCATTGTCCAGTTTGCCGGGGATGAAAAATTCTTCGTCGGCTCTGACTATCCCCACGCCGAAGGCTTTGTGGAGCCCGTACGCAAAGCGCGCGAAACCTTGTCTTCGCTGCCGCCCGAGTCGGTGGACAAAATTCTGGGGGGGAATGCCAGTCGCTTCTTCGGGATTTGACGGGTATTGTGGCCAGGTGAGGCGGAGGGACGATCCCAGTCCCAGCTTATGCACCTCTCCGGCCCGGGTGGCTGAGCGGCTGGGCAATATCGCGCGTGCAGCAGTCACCGAGAGGCCATCATGACTCTGAAGAGGCTCCTTGGAATTATTCTCACTCTGAGTGTGGCTGGCGGGAGCATGGCAGATAGCGGAGGCGGATTGAACCCATCGGTTACAACTTTCCTGAAGACCCAAAAATTAATCTCCGTGGCCACCAAGCGCGCCAATGGCGACTGGAGCCGCCCGGCCCCTGTCTGGTTCGCGTATGAGGATGAGGCCGTCTATTTCATCACTGCTCCGACCTCATTCAAAGCCCGCCGGATTCGGAGGGGGAGCCCGGTCCTGATCTGGCTGGATGAGAAGCAAGAGCCGGCTTTTAGCGGGGAAACCCAAATCGTAACCGATCCCGTGATCCTGGACCGGATCAATGCGGCGTATAAGAAAAAATACTGGGTGGCCTGGTTGACGTATTGGGCCATGCCGCTGGCCGGACGGGTTCAGGCCGGTAATATGGTTGCCGTCCGAGTCACACCCAGCCAATAGAGGACCTCCGTATGGCAGAGTTGTGGCAGGAGAACCGGGGCCTCCGTTTACTCTGGATGGTGCTCGCCGGTGTGGTCATCGTATCGTTCGGCGCGTTGCTCTACTACGGCCGCGAAGTCTACCAGATGGCACCGCCGGTTCCGGAGCGTATTCTCACCCCTGGCGGTACGGTTGTCTTCACCGGAGACGATATTCGAGCGGGCCAGGATGTGTGGCGCTCAATCGGCGGACACGAGTTGGGGTCCATCTGGGGTCATGGCTCCTACACGGCCCCGGACTGGACCGCCGACTGGTTGCACCGCGAGGCAGTCTGGCTGCTCGACCACTGGGCACACGCGGAAAGGGGACGTGGCTATGAGGATATTGAAGAAGAACACCAAGCCGCCCTTCGGGCTCGGCTCCAGCACGAAATGCGGACGAACACCTATGACCCCGTGGCAGAAACGATAACCGTATCGGAGTTGAGGGTGAAGGCCATTCACGATGTGCAAGCGCACTACCTCGGTCTGTTTGGTCTGGACCCTCAGTATGACGTCCTGCGCGAGAGCTACGCGATGCCGGCGAGGACGGTGGCCACTCCTGAGCACGCGCGCCAACTGACCGCCTTCTTCTTCTGGGCGACCTGGGCGTGTGTGACCGAACGGCCCGGTGAGGTCATCACGTATACAAACAACTGGCCGCCCGAGAGGCTGGTTGGAAATGTGCCAACCGGGGTGATGATCGTCGTTTCGGTAGCGAGTTTTGTCCTGCTGTTGGGCGGCATTGGTGGGCTTGCCTGGTTCTACGCGGCGACTCGGGAATTCTGGCGTAATATGCATGACCGGCCATCCAGCGACCCCCTCCGAGGACTGACGCCCACCCCCTCAATGTATGCCACTCAGAAGTACTTCTGGGTCGTTGGGGCGCTGCTGATTGTCCAAATGTTGATGGGCATTGTCACGGCCCATTACGGAGTCGAAGGAACCGGCTTCTACGGTATCCCCCTGGCCGACTGGCTGCCGTACTCGCTGGCCCGGACCTGGCACGTTCAACTTGGCATCCTGTGGATTGCCACGTCCTGGCTGGCGACCGGTCTGTGCCTTGCCCCGGCCATTGCCGGGCGAGAACCTGGCCGCCAACGTCTGGGGGTCAACGTCCTTTTTGTCGCTCTTGTCTTTGTTGTTGCCGGCTCGATGGCGGGCCAAGCCCTGGCAATCCATCATCAGTTAGAGGGCGGAGCCAACTTCTGGTTTGGGCACCAGGGGTTTGAGTACGTTGAACTGGGGCGCTTCTGGCAGATTCTGCTGCTTGTCGGGCTCTTTCTCTGGGTGGGTCTGATGCTCCGTGCGTTGTGGCCGGCGCTGTATACCGCCCAGGGAGCAAACAAACAGTTGCTCGGCATCTTTGTCCTGGCCGTGATCTCTATTGCGCTGTTTTACTCCGCGGGGCTGATGTGGGAGCGGCACACGAACCTAGCCATTGCAGAGTATTGGCGCTGGTGGGTCGTCCATCTGTGGGTGGAGGGATTCTTCGAGGTCTTTGCGGTTACGGTGATTGCTTTTGCGTTCACCCGATTGGGACTCGTCCGGGTGCGCTCGGCGACAATGGCTGTATTATTTACCACGATTCTGTATCTGACCGGTGGCGTCCTCGGGATGTTCCATCATCTCTACTTCACCGGGACAACGCCCATCATTCTGGTCCTCGGTGGGACGTTCAGCGCCCTGGAACTCATGCCGCTGGTTCTCATCGGCTTTGAAGCCTATGAGAACTGGTCGGTGGTTCATCTCACGCCTTGGACCAAGCACTATAAATGGCCGATTTACTGGTTTGTTGCTGTGGCTTTTTGGAACCTGGTCGGGGCTGGCCTGTTTGGGTTTCTCATTAATCCCCCCATTGCGCTGTACTATATGCAGGGTCTCAACACGACCCCTGTGCACGCCCACACGGCCCTGTTTGGCGTGTACGGCATGCTCGGCATCGGTTTGTCCCTGTTGAGTCTCCGGCTGCTCACCATGCGGCAGGAGTGGAACACAACAGCCCTCGGATTTGCGTTCTGGGCGATGAATATCGGCATGGGGTTACAGGTACTCCTCAGTCTCCTGCCGGTCGGGCTGGCCCAGACCTGGGCGAGCGTAGAACACGGGATGTGGTATGCTCGCTCGGCTGAGTTCTTACAGACGCCCGTGCTCGATACGTTCCGGTGGCTGCGCGTGATTGGAGACACGCTTTTTGCAATAGGGATACTGGCGTTCGGCTGGTTTCACCTTGGCCTCTCAACGGGCTGGTCAGTCAAAGGGACACGGACCGATGTCTCTACCGCAGAAGGGGAGACGACGCCGGAGACGGTGCCGCACCCATGATAGCTGGATAAAGCTGCGACGCTGGCACCGAGAGCGCTAGGTATGCAGAGATTTTTCAAGTTTGAGTGGGAAGCCATTGCCGGTCTCGTAGCCGCTGTCATTGCCCTTGTGATGCACTTCCTCCATGTGGTGGAAGTGGACGTCCTCCTGGTCATTGCAGTCGTATTGTTCTCCCTGTTCTTCATCCGGGACCTGCGACGGGAGCCGCTCATGGAACAGATGCGCGACAGCCTGAGAAAGACCGAGAACGGGGTGATTGACATCCAGTCCGCGCTCTCTCCGCCCGACACCATCCTGATAGGCCCGCAACAGCTTCGCGCTGAAAGCGAAAGATTTGCCCGGCAGGCCCAGGGAGAAATGCTCTGGTTCCACGTCTGTCTGTTAATGTTCAAACCTCAGGTGCTTTTCGACGCCCTCCTGCGTCCGGCGATCGAAAATCCGAAGGTGACGTCTATCCAATTTGTCCTGGACCACAACTAGAAAGACCTCTGGACCACTGAGGTCGTACCAAAGGTGGCAGCTTGCTCGGGACGCGAGAAGGTACAGGAACCGTGCTGGACAACGATTCAAGAACACGTCTCCCTTATTCTCTCCGACGTGGGCGCGGATGGAACGGCGGAGGGGCTGATGAGTTTTTGGGGAGAGTCCTTTATGGCTCAACATGTGGGGAAACAGGTGCCTCGGTACATCTTCCGGGTGCAGCGACACTCAGAACTGGTCGCGAGGCTGGTCGAGCTTGTCCGCCAGCACCGTTTTACGAGTTAAAGAAGAAGGACGGTCGGGAGCAATAAGGAGGAGCGACTATGGCGTGGAGCGAAAAAGACGTTCCGGATCAAACCGGGCGACTTGCTATTGTGACCGGTGCGAATAGCGGTATCGGACTCGAGACGGCCCGCGTTCTCGCGCAAAAAGGCGCCCAGGTGATCCTCGCCTGCCGGAATAAAGAAAAAGGCGAAACCGCGTGTGCGGATATTCGGCAAAGCGCGCCGCAGGCCAAGATCGAATTTCAACCGCTCGACCTGGTCGCGAGGCTGGTCGAGCTTGTCCGCCAGCACCGTTTTACGAGTTAAAGAAGAAGGACGGTCGGGAGCAATAAGGAGGAGCGACTATGGCGTGGAGCGAAAAAGACGTTCCGGATCAAACCGGGCGACTTGCTATTGTGACCGGTGCGAATAGCGGTATCGGACTCGAGACGGCCCGCGTTCTCGCGCAAAAAGGCGCCCAGGTGATCCTCGCCTGCCGGAATAAAGAAAAAGGCGAAACCGCGTGTGCGGATATTCGGCAAAGCGCGCCGCAGGCCAAGATCGAATTTCAACCGCTCGACCTGGCGAGCTTGGAGTCCGTTAAAACGTTCGCCGAGAATTATACCGCCACTCATCAAAACCTCGACCTGTTGATCAATAACGCGGGGGTCATGATGGTACCTTCTTTGGAGCGGACGGCGGACGGTTTCGAGCGGCAGTTTGGCACGAATCATCTCGGTCACTTTGCGCTAACCGGGCGCTTACTGGCGCTATTACTCAAAACGGAAAACTCTCGCATCGTGACCGTGAGCAGTATCATGCATCGATATAGCCCCATGCATTTCGACAATCTGGATGCGGAAAGAAAATATTCACCGAACCGGGCGTATGGCTATAGCAAGCTGGCCAATTTGCTATTCATGCGAGAGCTGCAACGTCGCTATCACACGGAGAAAGGCTCTCTGCTCTCCACGGCGGCCCATCCTGGTTCAACCCGAACCAATTTACAGCAGTATAAACCGAGCTTTCAGTTTTTCATGAGTTTTCCGTTTGTGGCACAGGACCCGCCGGCCGGTGCGCTGCCGACGCTCTACGCCGCCACGGCTGGGGATGTCAGCGGAGGTGACTACTTCGGTCCTGGCGGTCCATTCGAGATGACCGGACCACCGGCCAAGGCGTATATGAGCAAGCACGCCCGTAACGACGAAAACGCCAAAAGGCTTTGGGAACTGTCGGAGCAGCGCACGGGTGCGACGTATGCGATATAAGGATGGAGCAGACGTATGATCACTATTATTTCCATAGTAGCCGGCCTCTCCGTACTTGCCGCGGCCTACCATCCTCTGATGCCAGTCATCCTGCAATCCGAGCAGCATGCGCTGTTCAGTGGCCGGACTATGCTCATCACAATGAAAGACCGGGAGACGGCGCAGATGAAAACGTTTCCGGTGAACTACCTGCGCGAAGGGGATATGGTCTACATCGGAAGCGATTTCGGGTGGGAGAAACATCTTGAGGGCGGCGCGGACGTCACCATGCTCATTCAAGGAACAGAGTACACGGGCTGGGCCACCCCCATTCTCGATGATCCCGAGCGAAGCAGCGCGGGGTTCAAGAAACTCCGTCCGTGGACCTATATGCGGGCGGAATGGAGCGGCGCGGTTTTCGTTGAAGTCAAAATCCAAGACCAGACGCAGGACAACAAAAACTAACCGGGACCTACGGGCCAGCTTCCAGTCTCAGATTCTGGCCGCATTTGATGCCCAAGCGCCATATCATGAAGGTGATGACAAGTATGATGTGAATGCCATGATCGAGCAATTGATGGCAGCCGCACAAGCAACGAGACAGAATTGAGACGCGCTCAGTCTGCCGTTCCCCGACGGAGCACGGACAGCACACACGCACACAAACAAACCCCCGCGCAGACCAGGAACACGTCCTGGAAGGCCGGCATAAACGAGTCTGCATACGCCCCGGAGCCGGACGCCGCATACACCATCTTGCGGCTGGCAAACAGCGTACTGGCGCCGGTCACGCCGAGGACGACGCCCAGCGTCCGCATCATCTGACTCATCCCGCCCGCGACCCCCTGCTGGTCGCGGGGAATCGCCCCCATCACAAAGCTCATATTGGGCACCTGGAAGAGCCCGACGCCCGCCCCAACCAGGCCGAGCGTTAGCACGGCCGGCAGGGTGGCGGTTTCGCCGGATAGCGTACTCATCAGCCACAACCCGCAGGCCTCGAGACCGAGCCCCACAGAACTCAGCAGCCTGGTCCCTGTCCGGTCCGCGAGCGCGCCCGCCAGCGGAGCCACCAGGGCGGTCGCCAGGGGGGTGGCTACCAATACCAGCCCGGCGGTGGTTTCGGGATGCCCGAGGACCTGCACGGTATAGTGGGGGACGAGGAGCCAAATCGCAAACATGGCGCCGTTCGCCAGCACATTCAGGGCGTTGGCCAGAGTAAAGGCCGGTCGGCGGAACAGGCTGAGGTCCACGACCGGGGTGTCGGCCGTGCTTTCGACCTTCACAAACAGGGCAAAGCTCAGGCCCGAGAGCCCCAGCAGGGTCAGGACGAGGGGTGAATGCCAGCCGACGGTCTGGCCACGACTTATGGCCAGCAGAAATCCGGCGATACCGCCCGCCAGGCTGAGCATGCCGAGGGCGTCAAAGGCGGGCCGGGCGGTCTGCCTGGTGGCTGCCGGGGTCTGTCTGAACGCCCACCAGCCCAGCACCAGGGCCGGCACGACCCGAAACAGATACACCGCGCGCCAGCCAAAGCTGCCGACCAAGAGGCCGCCAACGAGGGGCCCCAGGGCAAAGCCGACCGCCGCACTCATCTGAAAAACACCGAGGACACGACCCCGGGCGGGCGGCGGGACCGACAGCGTAGCCAGCGCCGGGGCCGCGGCAAAAATAAGGGCGACGGCGATGCCCTGAACAATCCGGGCTCCGAGCAGCAGGGGGAAGGTGGGCGCCAGGCCGCACAGCAGGAGCGCGACGGCGATGGCGATCAGACCCCAGCTCAGGACGCGGCGGTGACCCCATACATCGGCGACCTTGCCGCAGCCGAGCAGCAGGCTGGCATAGGTCAGGACATAGCTGACCACAACCCACTGCATGGCTGTGACGTCCAGGCCAAAGGCTGCCGTAATTGCCGGGAAGGCGATATTCACGGACGTATCGAGCGAGACCAGCACGGCGCTGGCACTGGCGATAAGAACCGAGGACTGGAGGACGTGGCGTGGCATGGGTCATGTCCCGAGCGGGCCGATACTGGGCCGAGGGCACGATACCCGGCGAGAGGCGAAGGCGGCAAGAGCGTGGCAAACGCTCGCGGTGGCCTTTGTTGACAGCAACCGGGGCGGACCGTACAAAAAGGACCCGCTCAGCGCGGCCCGACCGACGGAGGTTCCGATGGGAATTCCCGTTCCGGTTTACAAGAAACGAAACACCGCATACAGGCTCGCCATGGGGATTACAGCGACATCGGTAGCGCCTAACGCGCCGTAGCGCAAAAACAGATGACAACACCAACCGAGAGAGGGCACGATATGACAACCACTCGCACGGCTGAGACGCTGCGATATACCTTCGACGACCGCAATACGTGCTGGTACAGATTAGGCGATTTCGAGCATTTTGTGTTTGCCATGCTCGACGTTGATCGCGAAAAGCTCATCGTTGACTTCATGCTCAAATTCCCGGCCCACGAGCAGATATTCCTGCACCGGCATCTGGCCCTCACCAACACCTTTGTCGTGCAGGGCGAGCACCGGCTGTATGAGCCTGACGGTTCGCTCATGGAGATTCGTCCCGCGGGCAGCTACACCTCCAGTCTGCCGGGCGACCCGCATCGGGAAGGCGCTGGTGACGGCGGGGGCGTTGTTTTTTACAGTGTACGGGGTAAGGACGGCGTGTTATTCGAGGGGCTCGACGACGACCTCAACGCCAATGTGACGCTCAGCCTGGAGGATTTTGCCAGCGCCTACGAAGAGCAGAAAAACGCAGGGTAAAAAGGGTTTCAAAACCCGTCTCAAAATCACACTGAGAGGTTGCCATGGGACAGGTGAAGGAATTTGGGGTGAGCTTCCAGCATCTGACGGCTCGGGAATGTATGGCGACGGCCCGGCAGGCCGAAGCCGACGGCTTTGGGACCTATTGGGTGCCGGAAGATTATGTACACCGCGGGGCGTTCAGCCTGGCCAGCGCTATTGCGGCGTGCACAAGCTCGCTCCGTATCGGCATCGGTGTGCTCAACCCCTATACGCGCCATCCCGTCCTGACGGCGATGGAGCTGGGTTCCCTGGAAGAAATATCAGACGGCCGCGCGGTGCTGGGTATGGGCGCAAGCGTCGCCCCCTGGATTGAGGGGCAACTCGGGATTCCGTACACCAAACCGGCCACCTCAATGCGGGAAGGCGTGGAGATTATCCGGGCGCTCTTTCGGGGTGAGGCGGTGACGTATACCGGACAGGTGTTCCAGACCACGGCTGCCTGCTTCAATTTTCAGCCCCCCCGGCCGGACGTGCCGATTCACCTGGGGGTGCTGGGCCCGCAGAACCTGACGCTGGCCGGCCAGATTGCCGACGGGGCTCTGCTGGCCGTACTGCTGAGCCCGGCCTATGTGCGCTACGCGGTAGAGTGTCTCAGACAAGGAGCGACCGCCGCGGGCAAAGCCTGGACGGACTTTGAGGTCGGCGGCCTGCTGACTATTGCCGTTGCCGAAGACGCGGCCGCTGCCCGTGAGGCCGTCAAGCCCTTTCTGGCCACCTGGATCGGGCTGTTAAGCGGCCAGCCGGAGCATCCGCTCTTCTCCTGTCCCGGTCTTGCCGCCAGCGACGTACAGCCTTTCGGCGAGCGGTTTGCCGCAGGTGATCTGGCCGTTGATCTGGTAACGGATTGGATGATCGATACCTTTGCAATTGCCGGTGACCCAGAGCACTGCCGCCACAGGCTGGCCGCCCTGATCGATGCCGGACTCACCAGTCCGGTCGCGTTCGAGGTGCCGGGCATCCGGCCTACGGCCACCCTGGAGGCGGTCAAGACCCACCTCATACCGCACTTCTTGTAATCCCGCGCTCGCCGTCCACCGGCCCTGACCGAGCAGGTGAAAGGGGTGCGGGTGTCGGTAGCTGTATGCGGCGAAAGAGCAAAATCAGCAATGTTGAAATACGGCTCTCGTTTTTGTACGCTCGCCCCTTGAACCCCCCTGAACCATCTCTGCTACAACCTCGTGATGTCCCTCCGGTCGGCCATCTCCACCAACAGGCGAACACGCCCGTTCTTCTTGTCTGCGAGCACGCGGGAAACGCCATCCCGTCACAACTCGGCACGCTCGGGCTCTCGCAGGCTGAACGGCACAGCCATATTGGCCGGGACATCGGAGCGTTAGCCGTTGCGCGGGAGTTGGCAAATACTCTTCCAGGCGAACTCATCTATCAAAAGTACTCACGCCTGGTGGTGGATTGTAATAGACCGCTTGGGGTGCCCGATTTCATTCCCGAAGTCTCAGCAGGGGTCAGCGTCCCAGGCAACGTGAGTCTTTCGGACGCGCAACGAGCGCAACGCATACGCGAGATTTGGCAGCCTTTCAGTGATAGCATCGAGCAGACGCTCGACGACCGAGCGCAACGATCAGTGCCGACTGTTTTGGTGTGTATCCACAGTTTTACCCCAACGCTGAACGGAGTCGATCGACCGTGGCATATGGGGCTCTTGTTCAATCGTGGTGACGCGCTGGCGACAGTGCTGGCCCATCACCTGCGCGTCGAAGCAGCCGATACCGTCATCGGTATGAACGAGCCCTACGTTGTGGCTGATGATGAAGACCATACCATTCCGCGGTTCGGTGAGGCGCGCGGTATCCCCCACGTGTTAATCGAGATACGGAACGATCTTATTCGCAACACAGCGGGACAGTCACGCTGGGGGCGGGTATTGACCCGCTCGCTTCAGCGCTGTCTTGAGGAGCTACGGCTATGCCCTTGAGTCGTGATCTGCCGCTCCGCAGAGGCGAGTCGGTTTTTCTCATCATCGACGTGCAGAACTACTGCGCGCATCCAGATGGGGAAGAAGTCCGTTCGATACCGGAAGCACGGCGGGCCGAACGCGACTTCTTCTTTGCCGCCCTCAAACCAGCCGTCAAGAACATTGCCCGTCTACAGCACTGTTGCCGCGCCGCTGGCATAGAAGTGATGTTCTGCGTCATCGAAAACCTCACCCAAGACGGGCGGGATCGGGGCCTCGACTATAAGATTACCGGCTTTAACGTCCCGAAAGGCTCATGGGACGCCCAGGTCCTGGATGAAATTGCCCCGGTGGGTGATGAGATTGTCATCAGCAAGACGGCGTCGAGTGTTTTCAATTCGACGAATATCGACTACGTGCTGCGTTCTCTCGGAGTCAAACAAATAGTGATGGCTGGGGTCGCAACCGATCAATGCGTGGAGAGCGCCGTCCGTGACGCCTGTGATCTTGGCTATCTCGTCACCATGGTCACCGACGCGTGTGCCACATACTCCGCCGCCCGACAGCACGCCAGCGAGAATGCGATCAAGGGCTACTGTCGACAGGTCGTGACAGCGGACCTGATTGCCGAAATCGCGCATCTCAGTAAAGGCCCCGATGATTAGCGAAGACCTCATTATGGTCGTCTGCGCGGATTTGGCGAATCAGGTGCGCGGCAAGGGCTTCCCCGCCAGCGAGCGAGAAACGCGGATCCGCCGGGGGGTTGGTTGGGTACCGACCAATAGCCTAATCACCTGTTTCAACACGATTGCGGATGGTCTTTTTGGGTCGCTCGGTGACCTGTTGCTCATCCCGGACGAGCGTGCGGAAGTGCGGGTTGCTTTTGACGACGGCAGTGCGCCGGAGCATTTCATGCTTGGGGACATTCGGACTTTGGACGGTGCGCCCTGGAATTTTTGTCCACGGTCGATCTTGCAAGCCGTCTTGGCTGACCTGCTCTCTGAGGCCGGCTTACAACTGAAAGTCGCCTTCGAGCATGAGTTTTGGAGCGTTGCAGACGGGGCAGTCCCGTGGTCGAGCTTCAGTTTAGGAAACTTCAGACACGGCGCGGAGTTCGGACGGACGCTGCTCGCTGCCTTGCGGTTAGCCGGCCTCACACCCGATACCTTCTTGCCGGAATACGGGCAGGATCAATATGAGGTCACGGTTGCGCCCAGCCTGGGCCTCCGGGCTGCCGACGAGTGTGTCATTGCCAGGGAAATGGTCCGTGCCGTCGCTAAAAGAACGGGCCGAAAGGTGAGCTTTTCGCCGGTTGTGAACGAGGGCACCGGCAACGGACTCCATATTCATATCAGCCTTGTTGACCGGGGCGGTGTTCCCTGTACCTACGACGCCAACAGTCCTGCTCGCTTGACCCCCGTGGCCGGGAGCTTCTTTGGCGGTATTCGGAAATACCTGCCGAGCCTGCTTGCGCTGACGGCGTCCAGCGTGGTGTCGTATGAGCGCTTGCAGCCGCATCGGTGGAGTGCCGCTTTCAACAACCTTGCCGAGAATGACCGAGAGGCAGCGCTGCGCGTGTGCCCGGTGATTGGACTCGAAGGGTTCACCGTAGAGTCACAATTCCGCGTGGAATACAGAGCCGCCGACGCAACTGCCAACCCCTATTTGCAACTGGCCGTTCTGGCCAGAGCCGGCTTACAAGGCATTCGAGACAAGGAACCGGCACCAACCCCGACGACCGGCGACCTCAGTCTGCTGACGAACGACCAACTGGCGAAAATCGGTGTCGTCAGATTGCCGTCCGACTTGCAGTCTGCCCTCGACGTGCTCGATAATGAGCGGCTGCTGCGATCGTGGTTCCCAGGTGAATTCATAGATGTGTTCCTGGCTCACAAGGCGGGGGAGATCGTATTTCTTCAAGACAGAGATACCGCCGACATCAGGCGCCTGTATGCGGATGTGTACTAATGCGCCGCGCGGTTGAGAAGCCGTCCTGAGGACCCTCGGCGTCTTGCCGTCCTCTGGAAAAAGTTTTTAGTATGGTCTCTCAGCGCAGCAGCGCGGAATCGACCGGACGCAGGATCAGAGAGGAGCAGACGATGAAGATCGGCCTTGGCCCATATGGAATGCAAGCCCCGCCGGAGAGCGGGTTCAGCCACGTTCAGCTCTACCGCGAGATGCTCGAACAGATCGAGGTTGCCGAGGAGTTGGGCTATGATTCGGTCTGGCTCACCGAGCATCATTTTCTGCCGGACGGTTATCTCCCGGCATTGCTGACCTGTGCCGCGGGTATGGCGACGCGAACGAGCCGTATCAAAATCGGTCTCGGCGTGATCCTGCTGCCCCTCTACGATCCGATTCACCTGGCCGAAGAAGCGGCGGTCGTCGATCTGCTGTCGGAGGGACGTTTGATATTCGGCATTGCCCCAGGATACCGGCCCGAGGAATTCGCCGGATTTCGCATCCCCCGCGAAAAACGCGGGGCGCGCATGGAAGAAATCATGAACATCCTCATCCGGGCCTGGACCCAGGAGCGCTTCTCGTTTGCGGGGAAATTTTATTCCTACACGGATATGACGGTGACACCCAAGCCGGTCCAAAAACCCCATCCGCCCATCTGGGTCGGCGCTTCCATTAAAGCGGGCGTGCGCCGGGTGGCCAAATACGGCCTGCCGCTCTTGGCCTCTCCGCGCCATCGTCTCGAAGAGCTTGAAGCTCATTACGCCATGTACCAGGACTTTTGCGACGCGTTTGGCACCCAGGGCCCGCTCAGGCCCGTCATGCGGGATGTGTATGTGGCGGAGACGACCGCCCAGGCGGAAGCGGAGGCCAGGGAGCACGTGGTGTATATCCACCGCGAGTGGTATGGCGCCTGGTCGCAGTGGCGTCCGTTCACCACCGATCAGGGCAAACGGGTGGCCGACAAGTCTGAGGTGCAGTTTGAGGAGATTCGGGGGCGCTTTATCATTGGCGACCCGGATAGTGTGAGTCAGGAAATCGAGCGGTATCGGCAGAAGCTCGGGATGGATTATCTGATTGTGCGGATGCAGTTTCCCGGCCTGGCCCACGACAAGGCGCTCCGCTCGATGCGCTTGTTTGCCAAGGAAGTCATGCCGCGCTTTGCCGACTGATGACGAGGGCGGCCCGGCGTTGACGGCGGGGCAGAGCGCCCTTGGGCGGCTCATCCGTCAACGCCCGCCTCACCTCGCCAACAGCCAGATCATCCCGACCCAGCCCAGCGCCAGCCAGCCGGCCATCACCCAGCCCGCCGCATTGGGCACCACCCGAGGATGCAGGGAGATGACCTGCCCCGGCAGCCGCCGGAACAAGAACACCGTACAGGCCGTACCAAACAGCCCAGTCACCCACAGACTCATCTCCGCCAGCCACCAAGCCGCCGCCCAGATAAGGCCGACAATGGGGACGAGAAAGAAGAGCAGGGGCCCGACTGCATAGTCAGACGTGGCCCGGAGCCGCCGGGCTGCGTCCCGTTTGTGTTCGAGTCGTGCCTGGGTTTGCTCCAGCCGCTCTCGTAGCGAGGGCATGG
>WTHD01000131.1 GCA_011523265.1 Candidatus Binatota bacterium | reverse complement strand
CTTCATTCGTTTCTGAATGGTCTGTTTGTATTGCCCTGTCTTCCCCGCTCATGGCCGCTACAACTCCTTTGCATAGCTCTCAAAGAGAACGCTGTAACCTATCGTTCCCCCTCCTGAGCGTCAACGCGCTTCGCCGGCGTGTTGCTTGACTTTGGCCGGGCAGGGTGTCATGACAGGCGCAGAGTGCCGCCGTCTAAAGGAGGGTCAGATGAAACTCGGTATTGAGATGTTTGCCACGGATTATTCTCTCCGGCCGGATGAGCTGGCCGTTGCCTGCGAAGAACGCGGCTTTGAGTCCGTGTGGTACCCGGAACACACGCATATTCCGGCCAGCCGTCGTACGCCCTTTCCCCTTGGGGGCGATTTGCCCAAGGAGTACTGGCATACGCACGACTTGTTTGTGACGCTCACAGCCGCAGCCGCCGTCACCACCGACATCAAAATCGGGAGTGGGATTTGTCTCGCCATGGAGCGCGACCCGATTACGATGGCCAACGAGGTTGCCTCGGTTGATCAGATCTCCAACGGGCGTCTGCTCTTTGGTATCGGCGGTGGGTGGAACGCCGAAGAGATGGAGAACCACGGGACGCCGTTCAAACGACGCTGGAAGGTCTTACGTGAGAAAATTGAGGCGATGAAAGTCATTTGGGCCGAAGAGGAAGCCGAGTATCACGGCGAGTTCGTCAATTTTGACCCGATCTGGTCCTACCCGAAACCCGTGCAGAAACCCCACCCGCCCATTATCCTGGGTTCACACACCTCAAACGGACTCGACCGGGTGGTGCGTTACTGCGACGGCTGGTTTCCCAATGCCCAGGCCTATAAAGACTTGCCCGCAGTCGTGAACGACCTCCGGACCCGGGCCGAAAAGGCCGGTCGTCAACCGGATGACATCTCGATCTCTTTCCTGGGCGCTCCCGAAGATGAGGCGGTGCTGCAACAATATCGCGAGTTGGGGGCCGAGCGAGCGGTATTTTTTGTGCCGTCCGAAGGGAAAGAGGCGATCTTCCCGCTGTTGGACACATACGCCGCGTTTATCCCCAAGGTTGCTTAAGGACACGGAAACGTCGCCGGAGGCCTACTATGCCATTTACTGCTGTCCGTGACATTCAGATGTATTACGAGATGCGTGGGACCGGACCGCGCCTGCTCTACATCAGCGGGACGGGTGGGGATCTGCGGCGTTCACCGAATGCGTTTGATTCTCCGCTGACAGAACATTTTGAGGTCCTGGCCTATGACCAGCGTGGCTTGGGTCAAACGGACAAACCTGACGTGGCCTACACCATGGCGGACTATGCCGCTGATGCGAATGGGCTGCTCCACGCGCTCGGCTGGGACGAATGCCTGGTCATGGGCATCTCCTTCGGCGGCATGGTCGCGCAGGAATTTGCCCTGCGCTATCCGAACCGAGTGCAGCGCTTGGTGCTCGGCTGTACCAGTAGCGGCGGGGAGGGCGGGGCCTCGTATCCCCTGCATGAGCTCGCCCATCTCTCTCCACAGGACTGGGCTCGGCGGGTCGTCGAACTGAGCGATATGCGACGGGACGCGGCCTGGCAGGCGGCCAACGGCCAGGAGTTCCAGACCTTGATCGCTGAGATGTTGGCCATTCGAGCGGGGAGTGCGGCCGAGCCTGGCGCGGCCATTGGGGCGCGCCACCAAATCGAGGCCCGCCAAAAACACGATACCTATAGCCGTCTGCCTCAACTCGGGATGCCGGTGCTGATCTGCGGGGGGCGGTATGACGGGGTCGCCCCGGTCGCCAATCAGGAAGCGCTGCACCAACAGATTTCAACTTCCCGGGTGGCCCTCTTTGAAGGCGGCCACCTGTTCTTTGCGCAGGACCCCCGAGCGTTCGAGGACATTATCGTTTTCCTGAATGACGGGAATGGCCTCAGGGGGACGGAGGCCTGACACGGGTTACGGTGGAGCGCTTCTTTTTTTCAACCAGGACTGCCATATCTTCAGCCGCCTTGGCGACCGTAGCAGTCCGGGTGCACATGTCGGTTTTCAAATCGCCCTGCGGACTGCGGTAGGCATACACGACGTATTCTTTCCCGGTCTGAAACGGAATGCCGCACTGCTCCTGTGAGGCCAGCGTTTCGAGAATCAGTGGAGACTCCTCAGCCGCCTTAAGCGGGGTTGTGACCTCCAGCGTCACCCGTAGGGTTTCAAACTCGTACAGCTGCTCCGAGCCCATCATCTGCTTGAAGGTGCCATACAACCAGCCATCCGCTTCTATCGTTTCTACGTCGGTCGCTTTGCCGACAAAGACGACGTCTGACTTTTCCAGCCCAAAATTCGGCGACGGAGGCGGCAGACAGCGGCACGCCAGGGCAGCCGCAGGCAGCAGACAAGAAAGGGCTATTCCTCCAACGAGTATGGGTAACATCCTGCTTGAAACAGACATCAGGCTCTCCTCTTGTACTGGCCGAAGCCGTACGTTTCAAATGACCCAGACCACGTGCACGCCGAGGAAAAACAAAAGGGTCAGGGAAGACTCCCCGACCCTTTCCGTTTTACACGAATCAGCGGCCCTGACTAGTCTAGGTCCATCCGGTACGCCTTGATCGCATTCTCAAAGACGATCTTGCGGGTGATCTCCTCCGGCACGCCGTTGAAGTCCTTCTTGATCCACTGACGGGATTCCGGCCAGGTTGAGTCGGTATGCGGGAAGTCGGACGCCCACATGTAATTGTCCTCGCCAAAAATCTTATAGGTCGCCGGACCAACCGGATCGTCCTGGAAGGTCGCCCATATCTGCCGCCGGACGTATTCGCTCGGCTTCATCGGCAGGGGCTCTTTTTCCATGGCGTGGAATTTATCGTAGGCATGGTCCATACGATACATGAAGTGCGGGAACCAGCCCGTGTCATTTTCGGCGGACACAATTTTCAGTTCGGGAAAACGCTCCAACACGCCACCAAAAACGAGCGTGGACAGGGACCGTTGCACTTCGTGGATCACGTTCATATAGAACAGGCTGATCTGCGAAAAATCGACCCTGCTCTCCTTGCTCTTACCGGTAATCACGTGGAGTGAGAGCGGCATGTGGAGTTCCGCGGCGGCCTGCCAAAAGGGATCGTACTCGCGGCTGCTATACGGCTTGTCCTCCGGCGGCGAGCCCCAGATCATGGCCCCGCGCATACCCTGCTTATGCGTCCGCTCCAGCTCTTTGACCCCCTCATCAATATCTTCGAGAGAGATCAGGCTGATGCCGTACAGGCGTTTGGGACTATGCGAACAGAACTCTGAGACCCAGTCGTTATAGGAGCGAAAGCAGGCCCGTTGCAGGTCGGCATTGGGCAGCCCGAAGAGCGGCATACCGAGCGTGGTGTAGAGCACCTCCGCTTCGACCCCATCGATCTCTTGGTCTTTGATGCGTTCGACCGGGTCCCAGCCGCTCGGACGGGCGGCTTCGTAGCCTTTGTCCATATGATCTTTCAACTCTTCTCCGGACCGTCCGGCTCCGAACCCACCGGCGACGGGAAAGGGCTCGATGCCGTCCGCCACAAAGATGAAGCCCGGCTTCTTCGGGTTTTCGACCACTTTCGGTGCCTGGTCACGGAATTTGTTGTCCAGACGTTGCTGCCACAGATCGGCCGGCTCCATCATGTGCGAGTCTGCCGAGATCACGCGTAACTTTGCCATATTACCCTCCTCTTCAAAGAAAGCCTTGCTTCCTTAATGATGGTGTATGTGCGGACTCCTTATCTGTGGCATACTCCAAAACGGTCTGTCAAGCGGTAGGGCCAGATACGTTGAGTGAGCGTTCAGTTTTTTATCCACCCGTCCGGGTCGAGGCTTGGAGGTGGTCCTCGTTGCCACAGCAGGAAATCACCCCGTATAATAGGACCGGAGAACGGAAAGAAGGCAAGGCGTATGCCCCCAAAAGTCTATATCGACGGTCATGTTGGCACGACCGGACTGCGTATCCGGGAATGGCTGGCGGGACGAAACGACATTGAATTATTGACCCTAGCCGAAGCGCAGCGCAAGAGTGATACGGCGCGGCGAGCGGTGCTGGCTGAATCTGACGTGGCCATTCTGTGTCTGCCCGATGCTGCGTCACGCGAGGCTGCGGAGTGGGCCGTGCACACGAATACCCGTCTGATTGACGCGAGTACGGCGCATCGAGTCGAGGACGGCTGGGTGTATGGTCTGCCGGAACTCCAGCCCGACCAACGTGAGGCCATTCGGCAGGCAAAATATGTTGCCAATCCCGGCTGCTACCCCTCGGCTTTTCTGCTGTTAGTCCGGCCCTTGCTTGAGGCCGGCCTGCTCGAAAAACATACGCCGATTTCCATTCACGCGCTGTCCGGCTATTCGGGCGGTGGACGGCCGCTGATTGAGAAATGGGAGGCCGCCGAGTTGGGCTTGGGCTCGTTGGTGTACGAAGCGCCCTACGCCCTGGAGCGGGTGCATAAGCACGTTCCGGAAATGACGAAGTACAGTTTGCTCGACAATGCACCCCACTTCGTACCGGCGGTCGGTCCGTTCCGCTGCGGCATGCGGGTCCAGGTGCCGATTCATACCGGTCTGTTACAAGGTGGAGCGGGCGATACGATCTGGGAAGTCTTACGGGAGCGCTATCGGCATGAGCCGTTTGTGCGGGTGCTGCCCAACGAGCAGCAAACCAACGAACGCCGCTTCGACCCGCAGGCCTGTAACGATACCAATCGCATCGACCTCCACGTCGCGCCCCATCCCGCCGGCCATGTCCTGCTGATCGCGATTCTCGATAATCTGGGAAAAGGCGCCTGCGGCGTCGCCATTCAGAATTTGAACCTGATGCTAGGGCTACCCGAGACAACCGGGCTGCCGGCGTAGGAGAACCTCCCTCCAAAGCCGACCAGAGCCTGAACGCATTTTGCGTCCACGCCCTCAAAAAAGAGATCAATCGCTAGCGTTTTCCTCTAAGCCGGCCTCTCGAAAGGCGGCCAGGATGCGTTCGAGGTCGGCGGGGTCTTTATACGGAAGCGCCTGGGTCATGGTTGTGAACGAGAAGTCGGGGCTGAGGCGGAGAATCTCCGTTGCCAGCGCCCGGGCTTCTTCAAGACGGCCCAAATCAACCGAGGCCAGGAGCAGATTATAATAGGCCGGCAGAAAATCCGGGTTGTGGGCGAGCGCGCGCTTTAAGACGGCTATGGACTCTTCGGTCTGACCGAGCACGCGGTAGGTATGCCCCAGGAAGTGCAGATAGATAAACGGATAGCGGGGGTTGAGGCGGATGGCTTGTTGGATGAGTCGCAGGGCCTCCTGCGGTCGCCCAACGAAAGTCAGCGCACTCCCGAACCAGGCATAATTGTCCGCATCGTTCGGGCCGAGAGCCACCGCCCGCTCAAGTTCGCTAATCGCCCGCTCATGCTGCTTCTCGAACAGATAGATATAGCCCAATAACCGATGCGCGACGGGCAACGAGTCGTCCAGTGCCACCGCCCGTTGCACGAGCGCATGCGCGCGCTGTGAGACCTGGGGGTCTTGCTCCCACTGCATGATAAAGCCGAAGAAATCTGCCCAGCCCAGCCAGGCATAGGCCGCGGCATACTGCGCGTCCAGGGCGATGGCCTGCTCAAACAGGTGTCGGGCCTGGACCAGCGATTCCTGCGTTGTACGCCAGAGATAGCTTTCCCCGCGCAAA
The DNA here is from genome assembly GCA_011523265.1 of Candidatus Binatota bacterium. GTDB lineage: Bacteria > Desulfobacterota > Binatia > Bin18 > Bin18 > Bin18. The sequence goes on along the minus strand of WTHD01000131.1, from coordinate 10,421 downwards.
ACGAAATCGTAGGCTTGGAGGTTATCGGTCGATCTTTGGACCAAACGGGTTTGCTCATCCGCGGTCAGGGTGATCTGGAGGGCCTGGACAATTTGCTGCGTGACCTGGTCCTGGAGGGCAAAGATATCCCGCATTTCGCCGTCATAGCGCTCCACCCAGACATGACCGCCGGTGGTGGCGTCTAATAGCTGGACATTGATACGAACCCGGTCATTGGCCCGGCGCACACTCCCTTCCAGAACATAGCGGACGCCCAGGTCGTGCCCGACCTGCTCGACATCGACCGCTCGACCCTTATAGGTAAACGAAGAATTGCGGGCGATGACAAACAGGCCCGAGATTTTTGAGAGGTCGGTAATAATGTCTTCGGTGATGCCGTCGCTGAAATACTCCTGCTCCGGTTCGCCGCTCATATTCGTAAAGGGCAGTACGGCAATCGAGGGCTTGTCTGGCAGCGGCAGGCGCGGTGGATTCCAGAAGGCCGGGGATGATAAGAGTGGGTACCAGTCTTTGAGGGCGAAGGCACCAAGGCCGAGAATTACGAGGACGACCAGGCCGAGGGTGATCAGCGATCCGGGTCCTGGGGGTTTTGGTTCCAGGGTGTGGAGGGCGCTGTCGAGTGTGGGCGGCGCCAGGTCTGCGGCCTCCCAGCGCACCTGATAAACCTGAATGGGCTTGGCGATATTCTTCACCCGTTGCTCGCCCTGATACGTGAACACCAAGTCGAGCTTATTCGCTATCTGTTCATGCACGGCGCCCGAGATACAGATGCCTCCGCCTTCAGCCAGGCTTTCCAAACGGGCCGCGATGTTGACCCCATCTCCGTAAATACGCTCATCCTCAACCACCACGTCGCCGACGTTGATACCCATGCGGTAGTGCATCTGTCGATCTGCCGGAAGTTCGGCGTTTCGTACGGCTAGCTCGGTCTGCACCTCAACCGCGCATTGTACCGCGTCAACCACGCTCGAAAACTCGGCCAGCAGATTATCGCCGGGAGAATCGACCACCCGGCCGGCGTGTTGCTGAATGGTTCGCGCCATCAGCTCCCGATACGCGGTCAGCGTCCGAATCGTGGCGACTTCATCATCACCCATGAGGCGACTATAGCCTTGAACATCGGCGCTCAGGATGGCGGCGAGTTTGCGCCTGACGGCGGACGGGTCTTTCTCTGACATAAGCGGTGGTCGTGTTCCGGGGTGAACTGCTCCTGCTGAACTGGCCAAAGCCCTTGCCAAGGGATAGCATAGCCGCAGACACGACTGAAGGCATCGAGGGGACAGCATGGCAACCTATCTGATTATTGGAGCCGACCGAGGTATTGCAAACGCGCTGTGTCTGCAATTATGCGAGCGCGGAGAGAGCGTGATTGCCGCCTGTTTGGGCGACTCGCCCGCCCTGGCAGCAAAGGGTGCGCGCGTCGAGACGGGCGTTGATGTGACGTCGGACTCGGCGGTCCACGCCCTGGCCCAGCGCTTGATCGGCACGCATGTGGACGTGCTTATCCATGTGGCCGGGATGTATCTGGACGACGACCTCGAAGCCTTATCGATGGCCGACGTACAACGCCAGATTGAGGTGAACGCGCTGGGACCGTTGCGCGTTGTCCACGCTCTCCGGTCCTGTCTCGACCACGGCGCAAAAATAGGCATTGTGACCAGCCGGATGGGCTCGATTAGCGACAACACCTCAGGCCGGCTGTACGGCTATCGCATGTCCAAGGCTGCGGCCAATATGTTGGGGGCATCGCTGGCCCAGGACCTCAAGGAGCGCGGAATCGCAGTGGCCTTACTCCACCCTGGGATGGTCAATACCCAACTGGTGCCCAATCTACCCGAGAGCGCGCGCAGCCAACTGATTGAACCCGAGGAGGCCGCACGCGGCCTGCTGGCCCGGATGGATACGCTGACCCTGGAAACGACCGGAAAGTTCTGGCACGCCAACGGCGAAGTGTTGCCCTGGTAGGACGCTCAAACAAGGCGAATATTGAATTCCTCTCGAATCTTTTTTAACGGGACATCGAGATATCGGTCGTTATCCCAGAACGGCCACGGCCGTGCCATATGTCGTGCTCGGATTATGACTTGGACGAGGCGTGGAGAGACGCGGAGCGTCTCCCAGGCCGTCCGTCCATAGCCGATTTGCCGAAAGATGTTATTGGCTTGGGGGAGTCTGAGATAGTCGAGGTATGCCCCGAAGCCGAGCGAGGTGCCAAAGACGCTCCAGGTATCAGCCATGGCTTCCTGGGCGACCGAGGTGTCACAGCCAAAGACCACATGACAGATATCATGGGCGTGGAAGAACCGGGCGGCTCGGGAAGGCAGTTCGCTTGCATCGAGGAGGTCGGGAAAGCCCGAGCGGTATTCCTCTAAGCCCGCTTGGAGGGAGAGTGTCGCCTCCTGTTCCTGATAGGAGAATGGCTGCACGGTCCCGAGTCCTTGACGCGGTCATCATACAAACGTCGCGGACACGCTGCCAAACGAGGAAAAGGCGGTTTCCCAGATATCGCCCTTTTCAATGGGCGTCGGCTTGGTCATCGAGCCGGTCATAATGCACTGGCCCGCCTCCAAAGCCAAGTCGAATTGCGCCAGATGGTTCGCCAGCCAGGCAACCGTCTCAAGCTGATCGTCAATTGCATCTTTGCCCTGCACGCTGGCCACGACCTCGCCGTTGCGCCTGGTCTCCGCGGTCATGGCTCCGAGGTCCACATCCGCCGGGTAGGGCCTGACCTCAGGGCCGGTCACAAACCCCCACTGCGCCACTCCATCGGCAACACCGAGCGGAAGGTCCGCGCCAATATTGAGCCGCATGTCCACCAACTCCAGTGCCGGAGCGGCACCGGCCACGGCAGCCAGAGCCTGTTCGCGAGTGACGCCAGGCCCTTTCAACTCCTGCCCCATAATGATGCACAGCTCGGATTCGATAATCGGCTTGCGAAAGTCGGCGCACTGAAAGCGGCCGCCGCTCTGGAACCGGCGGCTGGCCAGCAGATAGGCACTGATCGGGGCATCGAGACCAAACATCTGCCGGGTGGCATCGGACGAGAGACCGACCTTCCAGCCGGCGTGTTGTTCGCCCGCGCTCAGGTGCCGTTCCAGAATCGCCAGTTGAATCCGATAGGCGTCCTCAAACTGCAAGGCCTTTTCCAAGCCGGGGGGCGGATACTGTCCGCTCTGGATAGTCTGCCACAGGGTTTCCACCGCTTCGTTGATGTTCATAATGCTCTCCTTGTTTTATGCCGGCCCGCCAAAGAGGGGGTGCAGCAGGACCGGTGTGACCTCAAACTCCAGATAGCGCGCCAGGGGCAGGCTGGAGAAAATCTGGTGGACCTCTTCGTTTGAGTCCGCATCGACAATGAAGAACGAGCCCCCACCGCCGAGCCGGCGATAGGCCGCCAGGATTTTCTTTTGCTCAATAAACTGGCGCGCGTGAGCCATTTCTTTCTGGATGAGTTCGGCGGCCTGATCTTCGGGAATCTGCGACCGAAGAATCTTGGTTGTGACAACATAGAGCATGGCCTGTCTCCTTTCCTGTGAAATATGAAAAACTGCTGTAGCTCTTTAGCGGAATGTGGCCATGATGTCCTGGGCAAAATGACGCAGGAGCCGAGGCTCGGTTGACGGGGAGACCGAGAAGACAATATGGGTCACGCCCACGGCAAGATAGCCTTCAATCAGCTTGCGCATATTGTGATCGGAGGAGAAGGTCGTCGAGATCAGGACGGACTTCTCAATCTCGTCCGGGTCTCGGTCGATATGCGAGCAGTGGTCGGCCAGGACCTCGATCTTATGCCGAAAGGTCTCCGGCGTGCCGAAGCTGTTCCACATGTCCGCGTGGCGCGCCACAATGCCCAAAGCCACCTTCTCCCCGCCGGCCCCAACCAGAATCGGCGGGTGTGGCTGCTGGATCGGTTTGGGCTCAAAGGGTGCATCGTGCAGATGGTGATGGCGGCCGGTAAAGTTTGCCTGCTGCTGGGTCCAGAGTTGTTTGATCAGGGTGATGGACTCGTCCAGGCTGATCAGCCGCTCCCCGGTGGTGGGAAAGGGAATATCGTAGGCCTCGTGCTCCAGCGCAAACCAGCCGCTGCCGATACCGAAAATCAGCCGTCCGTTGCTGATGATGTCCACCGTTGTCGCCATCTTGGCCAGGACCGCCGGGTGGCGATAGGTATTGCCCGTCACCATGACGCCCAGGCGCACCCGCTGGGTTGCCATAGCCAAAGCCGATAAGGCGGTCCAGCCTTCCAGGCACGGGCCGGTTGGATCGGAGAAGATCGGCAGAAAGTGATCGAAGACCCAGGCCGTATCAAATCCCAGATTGTCTGCTTCCTGCCACAACCTGAGCATATCGTTCCAGTCCCCGTTTTGTTGTGGAACCTGAATGCCGAAGCGGGCTGGGTGTGACATGCGGGGTTCCTTTCTTATAATTCCTTGAGGGCGCGAATCGTGTCTTCGTCGTACATGGCTATCCCGAAGGCGGTCTTGCCGAGGAGTTCCAGGGTCTCGTCGCTGTCAAAAGGATGGAACAGGCCGGCCCGCACATCACGATAATAGCGTTCCAAGGGCAAACGCTTAAAATAGGAGGCGCCTCCCACGGCCCGCAGGGCAAGGTCAACCACGCGCGCGGAGTTCTCCATGGCGATCATCCTGGCGGCCACACTTTTGCGCAGCCAGGTACGGGGCGCTTCACGGTCGGCCTCGGCAGCGGCTTTCCACAGGCCGGCCCGGGCCGCCTCCAGCAGCATGTCCATCTCGCCGACCTTGGTGTAGACGCTCGGCAGATGGCTCATTGGTTCGTTGAGCGGGAAACGCGGCCGATCGCGCATAAACTCCACCACAAAATTACGAGCCGCGGTGGCAATGCCGATATACACGCTGCCGATGGTAAACGGCGCGCGCGGGAACAGATTGGTTATTCCGCCGCGAGTGACTACCGGACGTTCCAAGAAGACCGCGGATTCTGGAATAAAGGCGTCTTTGAGTTCGGTGCTTCTCGACTCGGTTGAACGCATGCCCATGGTATGCCAGTCGTCTTTGATGATGAAACCCGGCGTATCGCGCGGAATCAGAAAGGTAATAATCGTCCCGGTCTGCTGTCCGTCGTGGACGCCTTCTTTCCAGGTCGCTTCGGCAAAATATCGATCGAGCGCAATGGACTGGGTGCTGAAGATCTTGCGTCCGCTCACCCGCCAGCCACCGTCCACCCGTTCTGCCGTAGTCCGCGGACGAAGAATGGAAACGGCGTTGTCCGGCTCGGAACCCGAGCCGCCGATAATGAGCCGCTCGGCGGCGATCTGACGCAGCATGGCTTCGACGGCAGACGGGCGCTCCCGCTGCCAGAGGTTGATGAGGAGGCTCATCACATTGAAGTGCATATTGATGGCCAGCGCCGTCGGACCGCAGCCCTGGGCCAGCCGTTCCTGGGCCTTGATCCGTTCCAACAGGCTGGCGCCCATGCCGCCCAACTCTTCGGGTATGGTCAGCACGCTGTAGCCGGTCTCTTTCAGCCGCTCGTAGTTCTCATACGGAAACGAGCCTTCTTCATCGTGCTGGGCCGCGCGCGTGGCAAAGTCGTCGGCCAAGGTGGCCGCGAGGTCTATGAAGCGCTGTTCCCGCTCGGTGTGGAACTGCTGCATGCACCCCCTCCTGTGTTCCTGGTTACGATCACTATCATTCCGGGCGAGGTGGGGTAAGCCGGGGGGCCTGCATTGACAGTCCATACGGGCATATCATACCAAGACCCGGACAGGAGGCAGCATGTCCACATTTGTCCTGATTCATGGCTCATGGCATGACGGCTCTGCCTGGGAGCCGGTGCGGGCGCACCTGGAGGAGAAAGGTCATCAGTCATTCAGCCCGACCATAGCCGGACACGGCAAAGGCGTTGATAAAAACGTCAATCACGCCCAGTGCACGCAGTCGATTATCGACTTCATCCTTGAAAAAGACCTGCGCGATATTGTCCTGCTCGGCCATAGCTTTGGCGGGACGATTCTCTCCCAGGTCGCTCCGGCTCTTTCCGAGCGGATGCGGCGGCTGATCTTTTGGAACGCGTTTGTATGCGAGGACGGCAATAGTCTGCTGGATGAGATTCCAGGTCACTATCGCGCCCTGTTTGCCGGGTTAGTGGCACAGTCGAGCGATCATACCGTGACCCTGCCGTTCCCGATTTGGCGCGAGGCGTTTATCAACGACGCCGACCTGGAGCTGGCCCAAGCGGCCTATGCCCGGCTCTCGCCCGAACCGTACCAGCCGTTTTGCGATACGCTCGACATGAAGCCGTTTCACGCCTTGGACATCCCCAAGAGTTTCCTGAACTGTACGGAAGACATTGCCCTGCCGCCCGGAGAGTGGGGCTGGCATCCGCGTATGTCGAACCGCCTGGGGCTGTATCGGCTGGTGCAAATGCCGGGCAGCCATGAGGTGATCTTCACCAATCCGATTGGCCTGGCGGAGAAGATCATCGAGGCCGGGCGGGATTAGGGTCTCAGGTGGATGAGCGGTATGCAGTCTCCGTGACCCCCCGAGTTTCGCTCACTCAGGGAACCTTCAGAATATCCAGCATATTCTCAATCATGCGCTGCGTCGCGCCCCAGATTTTATAGCCCTGGTAGCGATAGGTCTGAATGGGAATGGTTGCGCCGTCGTACAGCCAGGTTTCCGCGTTCAGGTTGCCACGGTCTGCGAGAAACGTGAACGGCACGGAGAAAATCTCGGCTACTTCCCAGGCGTTGGGTTGAAAATCGTACGGGTGGGGAATCATCCCCACATGGGGCGTGACCACATAGTTGCTGGCCATGGTGCGAAGGTCGTCCAAGGGACCAATCAGCTGGACGTCCGACGGGCGCAAGCCCAGCTCTTCTTCGGATTCTCGCAGGGCAGTGTCCAGGAGCGACGCATCCTTTTTGTCCGCTCGTCCGCCCGGAAAAGAAACATCGCCCTTATGGGTCGGCAGGTTGGACGTGCGGAGGGTAAACAGGAGATGATAGTCGCCCTCACGCTCAAAGAAGGGGACTAGCACTGCGGCGCGTTTGGCGGCCGTATCCGCGTCAACGAACCGAGTTCGACTCTGAAGATGGGTTCTCAGGGTAGCGAGCAGGTCGGTATGCACTGCTGACAGCCCATCACATCCATGCTGGTGAGGCAAGGATGCGTATGCGGTTGGCTTGTGAGGCCCATTCTCAGTTGCTACTTCAGGACTGGGGCGGGATGGACCGAGCGCTCAAAGGAGACCGGTGGTCTTTCTCGATAGCCGTGTCTCAGGAATCCGAGAGGCATAACCCAGGTTAAGAGGTTGAACCATATGGAAAACCCGTCAAGCGATACAATGCGCCTGGGCTTCTGGACACCAGTGTATGGCAATTGGATCATCTCAAGAAATCCAGACACAATGGATGCCTCATTTGCGTATACCAAGCGCCTGACCCTGCTGGCCGAAGAGTTGGGCTTTGCCACCGTGCTGCTGGCCGAGCATACGTTTAATCCGTTCGGCCCCGAGCTGAATCAGCAGGACGCTTGGACGACCGGTGCGGCCCTGGCCGCGATGACCAAGAATATTGAACTCATGCCGGCCGTGCGTCCGGCCTTTAAGCATCCGGCAATAGTGGCCAAGATGGCCTGTAGTATGGACGAGATTAGTGGTGGCCGAGCCGCGATTAACCTGGTGACTGGCTGGTGGCAACGTGAATGGGAGGCGATGGGATTACCACCCATGCCGCACGATGATCGCTATGTCCGATCCGAAGAATTTCTCACCATTCTCAAAGGACTGTGGACCCAGCCGCATTTTAGTTTTGAAGGGCGCTATTATCAGATCGACGATATTACCCTGGCACCGCCTCCCATTCGCAAACCACATCCGACCATTTACTTTGGTGGAGAGTCTGGCGTGGCTCAGCGTCTGGCCGCAAAACTCGCCGATGTGTATCTCATAAACGGACGGCCAGTAGATGAAACAAAGACATTGGTCGATCAAGTGCGTGCCGCTGCGGCAGAACAGGGCCGTGAGGTACAGTTTGGTATGAGTGCGTTCGTGATCTGCCGTGACTCAACAACAGCAGCGCAAGAAGAACACGCCCGGCTGCATAGCCTCCGCTATGAAGAACCGATCGCTGGCGTTGACCGGAAAGCGGTCATGACTCGGACGTACGGATACGCAGTCGGCCATATTGGTACAAACGGCGGAACAGCAGCCGGCATGGTGGGTACTCCCCAACAGGTCGCCGATCAGTTCCGTGCCTTTCAAGACATTGGCGTGACCACTTTTCTCCTCCAGTTTCATCCCATGCTGGAAGAGATGGAACGCTTTGGGGAAGACGTTATTCCGCGTCTCCGTGGGTAACGGAACGCTTCTCTCTCGTGTCATTCTCCCGGCTCTGCTCGAATCGGCAGCGCCAGCGGCCGGATCGGCGAGCCGGTTGCGCCGCGTATCTTGATCGGCGCGGCGATAAAGGCGAATTCATACACCTGGTCCTTGGCCAAATCCTCCAGCCACAGCAGCTCAAGCAGACACACCCCCCGTTCCGCAAACAGGTAGACATGCACATTATCTTTTGCCATCGGGAATTTCTCGACTCCCATATTGTCCGCGCCGAGAATGACCGCACCGTTATCGACCAGCCAGGTGGCACTTTCTTTGGTAATACCCGGATCGTTATGCACGAACTTTTTGGGGTCGGGCCAGACTGTCATGCGTCCGGTGCGGATTAAAACGGCATCATTCTTGTGTAGACGGATGCCTTGTTGCTGCATCGCTCGCTGAAGGTCTTCGACCGTAATCTCATACGAGGCAGGCAGCATGTCCACGCCCCGCTCTCCCGCAACATCAATCAGAATCCCGCGCGTGATAATGGGCGGGATGGCATCCACCCCGGCCTTGGTCCAGCCCTTGTCGCTCAAATAGGTCGAGGCATCGTAGCCATTAAAAATTTTCTCACCCCGCCCCAGGTGATTCAGGGCATCAATATGGGTGCCCGTATGAGCGGACAGGGTATAGGCGTCATCGTATAAGGCGAGGTTGGGCGGACCGCCGGCCGGGGCCAGTTGCTCGACCCGCATCCCGCGTGGCGTATGCGTCATCCACATCTGAAACGGTGGGTCGCCCATCCCGAGGTCGGCCAGGCCGGGCATGCCCACGAAGTTTGTAACGCTGAGGTCATACGTTTTGCCGCTACTGACACGCTGCAAGACGGCCAGGGTATGCGCCTCGGTTAATTCGTTGAGGACGCCGATTTCGTCGTCAGGACCATACGGACTCTTGGCCACATCATCGGCTTGAGCGATAGACCAAGTGAGGAAGAGGATAAACACGCTCGATAAAAATCTTGTTTGAAGGCCGGCCCCCCATATCTTTTCTGCGCCCATTTTTGCCCTCCTTTTGCTTCATAGTGATGGGTCACAAGAGCGTATGGGAGTTCGTACACTCCGACAACCAACGTTTTCCTTGACACTCAACACACGACAGAGCTAGGGTCCGGCTCAGGGGACACCCATTCGAGTCGAAAGGAGGACCTTATGCCCGGCGTGATAACTGGCGATAATTTGAGGGCGGCGCGACGACCGCTGTCCCAAGCCTCCATGCTCCCGCCCGTCTGTTACACCTCGCCCGAATTTTATGCGCAAGAAGTCGAGCGTATTTTCTTGAAAGAATGGCTCTGTATCGGACGGACAGACCAGGTCGAGAAGCCGGGAGATTTTTTTACGCTGACGCTGCTGGGCGAGCGCTTAATTGTTGTCCGAGACGAGGACAATCAGGTTCGGGTATTATCGAACGTCTGTCGGCATCGGGCCACTCAGGTGGTGGAAGGACACGGCAACCTCCGCCGGTTTGAGTGCCCCTACCATGGCTGGACCTACTCTCTGAAAGGCGAACTCATCGGCGCGCCCGAGATGCAACGCACCGACAACTTTGACAAAGAACAGTGTCACTTGGCTGCGCCGCGGGTCGAGACCTGGGAGGGCTTTGTCTTTGTCAATTTCGACCAGCAGGCTGAGCCGCTTGGACCGAGGCTGGCTCCCCTCTCGCAACGCCTCCAGCACTACAATCTGAGCGAGATGCGAACCGTGAAAACGATGGTCTATGAGGGCAACTGGAACTGGAAGATCATGGTGGAGAACTATATGGAGGGCTATCATGTGCTCGGCTTGCACAAAGGGCCGCACGATGTGATGCCCGTCTATTCGATCCATGATGCCTCGCGCCAGGATTACAACTTTCATGTCGAACCGCACAACGAGTCGTTTGGTATCATCTGGGGAGATTTTGCCGCGCCGGGGGCGACGTTTTATTCACCTGGGGTGACGGAGGCTGCGCCAGGCAAGACGGAATGGCTGCCTTCGCCGTTTCCGCTGATCGAAGGCCTCTCTGCGGAAGAGCGCCTGCGCGGAGACTTTATCAATATCTATCCAACCCATCTCTTCACC
>WTHD01000501.1 GCA_011523265.1 Candidatus Binatota bacterium | reverse complement strand
ATCATGCTCGGCGTACCTATGAGTTCCAGGATGCTGAAACTCCCGCCCACATATTGGGCGAGCTGTCTGATCGTCATATTGTGCTTGCGCGCCATATCGACCAGTTTCTGCCGTCCGGACTGAGTGGCGTTGCTTTCCGGGATGTCGGGCAGCGGATCGTCCAGGTCATAGCCTGACACGTCGTGGCCCAGCAGGACGCAGAGTGTGGCCATGCCGCTGTCCGGGTGGACCAGGCTGTCGAGCTTCGCCTTCTTTGCCCGGGCCTCGGCCAAGGAGTCGCCAATGACAACAAAGGCGCCCGGCAGGATTTTGAGATGGTCGCGGCAGCGCCCGCAGGCCTCCATCCGGCCTTTGACATCTGCGTAGTAGGACTGAGCATCCTTCAGGTTATTGGCCCCGGAAAACACGACCTCGGCGGTTTCGGCCGCAAGTTGACGACCGGCCTCTGATGCACCGGCCTGGACGATGACCGGCCAGCCCTGAATGGGCCGGGCGATATTCAGCGGGCCGCGCACGGACAAGTGCGGGCCTTTATGGTCGAGCACGTGCAGCTTGTCAGGATCGAAATACACGCCGGCCTCGACATCGCGGATAAAGGCGTCATCCGCCCAACTGTCCCACAGGCCGGTGACCACATCGTAGAACTCGCGCGCCAGACGATAGCGCGCGTCATGTTCCATATGGGCCTCGCGTCCGAAATTTAACGCCTCGTCCGGGTTGGCCGAGGTCACCACATTCCAGCCGGCCCGCCCGCCGCTGATATGGTCGAGCGAGGCAAACTTCCGCGCCACATGGTAGGGATCGTTATAGGTCGTGGAGGCCGTGGCGATCAGACCCAGGTGTGTGGTGACCGTGGCCAGCGCCGGGAGAAGGGTAAGCGGATCGAAGGAGGTGACCGTCGCGCTGCGTTTGAGGGCCGCCATCGGCATATTGAGCACGGCCAGGTGGTCGGCCATGAAAAAGGCATCAAAGCGCCCGCGCTCCAGGGTATGCACAAAGCGCTGATAGTGCGCAAAATTGAAGTTGGCGTCCGGAAAGGCCCCCGGATAGCGCCAGGCCGCAGTATGAATGCTGACCGGTCGCATGAACGCGCCCAGCCGCAGTTGTCGTAAATGCGTCACACTCCCTCCGTGATGGTCATGAACTCAGAGACAGGGTAGCAAATCACGGAGTTATGGCTATACCGGGCTGAAGTGACTATTTATGAGAACGGTTACGGACGTATGTCACTGAAGCCCCGATCCAGGCAATAATGGCAATCGCCAATAGTGTCCATTCAAACATTGTCACTTTTTATCCTTTATGTCAGTGAGACACAGGAATCCGAAAAGATAATCGTATCTTCATTGGGATAGCTGTGGGCGGTTTTGAGCGTCACGCGCTGGCTCGGTTTGTCGAGCATAACCCAGACCAGCGTCTGGGGGGCTGGGCCTCGGGATGTGGCCGGAAAAGAATAGTCGAGACCTGCGCTCGATGAGGGTGCCGTGTCTGTACCGGCCTGGACAATGTGCTGAGCCAATGCTTGAAAGGCGGGCTGGCCGCGCTGACTGCCCGTCCGCTGGGCTGCAAAATGATAGTGCAGGGCTGGTGTGAGCTGGAGGTCGATAGGACGAGTCAGGTTTACAATCCAGTCCGAGAACGTCGATTGTAACGCAGGAGGAATATCCGTACAGGCCAGGATTTCGCAAACGTGCTGGGTATTGTCATACGCTATGTGGATGATGTGGCTGGTACCGATAATACTTGCCTGTACCTGGAACTGAGGGTGCTCCAGGCGCACCGTGGCCAGCGGTCCGAAACGCTGAAAATCCACCCGATCGGCGAGAACGTGAAGCCGGAGCTCGGCGGCGGATTGGTCCTTGTAGGTGAGCGTGCTCATACGGTGGTTAGAGCGTTTCGCGATAGGTTCTAGCCGTGCTATTGCGCTCTCGTCATGCCGGACTCGATCCGGCATCCAGAGGCTGGGGCTCGGGGCTGGATTCCTGCTTGCGCAGGAATGACGGGCGGCTACACAGCATCGTAATTTGCTCCAGCCTTCGGCAGAGGTCAACCTACGTCAGAGCTGAAAGAGCGCCAACAGCCGGCCGAGCATCTCCCACACCCCGAGTAACTGGAACGCCATGACCACTATTGTCCCGGCCAACACGATCCGAATCCAGCCTTCGCCCCTGCTGACACCCCAATGCGCTCCGAACCACGCGCCGATGCTGGACGTTACCGACAGAAGCAGTCCCGCACTCCAGTCGACCTTTCCGTTCAGCGCGAAGATGCAGCAGGCAATGCCGGTCACGCCTATGATAATAACGACCTTCACGCCGTTTGCCAGCATGAGATTCAAGCCGCCCATAGTGCTCAGCGCCACCAGTATAAAAATACCGGCCCCAATTTGAAGGAAGCCACCGTAGAGGCCGATGCCGAAAAAGACGACTTGGAGCAGGCGTCGCCCCCGGCCTGTCTCGCTGACAGCCAGCAGTTTGCTATTGAGGACCGGCTCAAACACGATGGGAATGAGCAGGATCATCATTGTGATGGCCAACAAGGTCTGGAAGACCGCATCGTCCAGACGGACCGATACCAGCGCGCCACACACCGAGCCCAGCATGGCCGGGATCATGAGCGCAACGGCTAAGCCGGAGTCGGTCTGATTCAGTTTTTTATACGCGGCCAGGGCAGTCAGGCTTTGCAGGATCACAGCCAAACGGTTCGTTCCGTTGGCAACTCCGGGCGGCAGGCCGATCAGGATGAGGGCGGGCACGGTCAGCATGGCCCCTCCGCCGGAAACCGCGTTGAGAAAACCGGCGACCAGACCGCTGAGGCTAATGAGGAGTATATCGGTGAGGGACATCGCACTAAAAAAGGCAGCCATAGCGGGCTGCCCCTACCATCTCGGCGCCTGAGTTGTGTGGCGATTGTTACGTGTCTCGGCGAGAGCGTCAAGCAGAAGACGCCAGGCGGGAAAGATTGTCGGAATTGAGGGACAGCCCGGAACCGGTCCCGGTTTCCTTGACCCTCATCCTGTCTCTGCCTATGATTCGAGGACGCTGGCCAAAGGAGGGCAGACATGCCTGCGGGGAACCTCAAAGACGTGGCGGCTGTGTGTGGTGTGGGCCATACGGCATACGGTCGAAAAATGAATCGGAGTCAGATCGATCTTGCCGGTGAAGCCATCCGCAACGCGCTCGATGACGCCGGGCTGGGGCGGGATGATTTGGACGGGCTCGTTGTCAGTTTTGGGACGCCGATTGGGGCGGACGCCGACACCCTGGCCTACGCGTTGGGATTAAAGCTACGCGCGTATAATCAAACCTGGGCGCACGGACGATTTACGGCCAGCAGCATACAGTGGGCGGCGATGATGGTCAGCGCCGGGCTGGCCAATGTGGTGGCCTGCATGGCGTCGATCAGTTTTTCCGGTTTCCGTAAACCCATGATGGGCGGGTC
>WTHD01000398.1 GCA_011523265.1 Candidatus Binatota bacterium | reverse complement strand
TTTGAAAACCCACTTCCCGCAGGAATTTATGGCGGCCCTTACGAGCCTGGAAATGGGTGATACCAATAAAACGTATAAAAATATGGCGGAATGTCGAACGCATAACATCCCGGTGCTGCCACCCGACGTGAATGAAAGCGGTGAGGATTTTACCGTTCGTGGTCAGACCATTCGCTTTGGGCTCGGCGCGGTAAAGGGTGTCGGATCGAAGGCGATTGAAGTGATTCAGGAAGCCCGTCAGGATGGACCCTTTACCGACGTCTACGACTTTTGCACTCGGGTGCAGAGCTCGCAAGCGAATAAACGGGTGATGGAGAGTTTGATTAAATGCGGGGCGTTTGATTCGTTTCAGACGCCCCGCGCCCAGCTCCTGGCTGGCGTTGAAGACGTTATGCGTTGGGCTGCCCAAAAGGCGAGTGGTCACAGCAATGCCAACCAGATGGGCTTATTCGCGAATGGTGGCGCGGACCCGGCCCAGCCTGGGTTGCCCCAGACTGAAGAGTGGTCAGATATTGAGAAACTGAATAAAGAACGGGAGACGCTCGGCTTTTTTATTACCGGTCATCCGCTGGATAAGTATGTTGGTCGGCTGCACGGCGTGACCTCCCTGACCACGGCGGAGCTCAAGGGACGCAGTCATCAAGAAAAGGTTCGTCTCGCCGGCGTGATTCAGTCGCTGAAACTCAAGAATAACAAAAAAGGAGACCGGTACGCGACCTATACCCTGGAGGACAAGGCCGGGGGCGTTGAGGTCATTGTGTGGCCGGAATCCTATCGGCGGCATGAAGCTGAAGTCCACTCCGAGCAGCCGGTACTGGTGAGCGGTTCACTCGATGTCGATGAGGAGCGGTGTCAAATTATTGCCAATGAGATTGTGCCGCTCGACGCCGTGGCGAAAGCCGAAGTCAAGCAGGTCCATATCCAAGTGCCGGCTGACAGCACGACCAAGGAAGATATCGTTGAACTCAAGACGGTCCTGACAAAACACCAGGGCCAGTGCCAGACGTTTTTGCACGTACTCCATGCGGACCATTCCGAAACGATCATCTCATTACCGGAACAGCTCAAGGTCGCACCGACTGCGGAGATGTTGACGGATGTCGAACATCTCTTTAACCGTGGCGTCACCTCGTTTCAGTAAGGTACGCACAGGAAAGAAGAGGGGATAATCTCCTGTGGCTGGCCGCCGGCGTCGACATGCATCTGAATGTACTCCACCGCCGGAGCGCGCTTTTCTTGTTGGCGTAGACTCCGGGGGACTCAATGGAGAGTCAGGAGCCGGGCTCTTCTCAGCCCAAGAATCAATTGAAGAGCTCTCCCGCCTGAGCGAGACTGCGGGTCTGACGGTCTCGGGTCAGACTATTCAGCATCTCCGCTATGGGGTCCGTCCCGCCTCGTTTATTGGGGCCGGCAAGATTGAGGAAGTGAAACAACTCCGGGAGGAACTCCAAGCCGGGGTCGTCATCTTTGACGAGAGCTTATCTCCGGCTCAGCAGCGCAATCTGGGACGCGCGTTGGGCTGTAAGGTCATTGATCGAAGCCAATTGATCCTGGATATCTTTGCCCAACGTGCCCATAGTCAGGCGGGTCAATTACAAGTCGAGCTGGCCCAGCTTGAATACTTGCGTCCCCGACTCACGCGCCAATGGACCCATCTGTCACGTCTTGGTGGGGGGGTAGGGACACGCGGTCCCGGTGAATCGCAGCTTGAGGTGGACCGGCGCCGTATTCGCGAACGCATTGCGACCTTGCGCCGCAAGCTGCACGAGGTCGAACGCACCCGATCCCTGCATCGGCAGGAACGGGCTCGGGTTCCCTTCCCGTGCGTTGCGCTCGTCGGCTATACCAATGCGGGAAAATCGACCTTGATGAATCGGCTGACCCAGGCCGAGGTCTTTGTCGAGGATAAGCTGTTTGCCACGTTGGACCCAACGAGCCGCCGGCTTGATCTGTCCAACGGTCAAGCTGTGCTCCTCACTGACACGGTTGGGCTTATCAATAAACTTCCACACCAACTTGTGGACGCGTTCAAGGGGACGCTGGAAGAGATACGGACGGCGGACGTACTGCTGCACGTGATTGATGCGACCCATCCGCGTTGGTCCGAGCATCAAAGTATTGCCGAACGTGTGCTCGAAGATATGGGAGTACGGAATAAACCGACTATTACCGTGTTCAATAAGATTGACGGGCTGACTCAGACGTCAAATGGTAAGGTCCACAACGATGACGCATTCGATACGGACGACTGGTGGGGCTCTCCCCCGGCGCGTACCATGAACGGACGAGAGTATGACCGGGATAGAGTGTTTCGTATCTCGGCAAAGCAGGGGATAGGCATCGACCCGCTGGTAGAGGAAATCGCCCGGCTGTGTACCCTCGATCAAGAGGTGATCGAGTTTGAGGTGCCGCTTGGCAGTGGGGCGCTGCTGGCCTGGTTGCGACGCAGCGGAACAGTGATACAAGAAACCTATACGGAGACCTGCGTGCAGGTGGCAACGCGGGTGTCGGCGAAAGTGGCGGGCCAACTCAAGAAACGCCTGGCACAGACCGGTCAAAGCGCGAAGGTCTAGATATTAAAGAAGGGGATTTCTCATTCCCGGTGTTCTCTGTACTCAATCTTCCCAACCTCATTACCCTGTTACGCATAGGGGCGATTCCGATCTTTTTGATCCTGCTGGTGGACGAGCGGTACACCGAAGCGCTGGTCGTCTTTATTCTGGCGGGCATTACCGACTCGCTCGATGGCTTGCTGGCTCGCTGGCTGGACGCGCGGACGACATTAGGCGCGTTCATCGATCCCCTGGCAGATAAACTGCTCCTGGTGAGCTCCTTTGTCATTCTCGCCTTTCTCGGTGATATTCCTCGCTGGCTTGCGGTTCTGGTGATCATGCGGGATGTGATTATTCTGATTGGCTATAGTGTACTGTTTTTTGTTACGGGCCATGCCATCGAAGTCCGACCGACGCTTATTGGAAAGGCCAGTACTTTTTTTCAGTTGTTGACGGTCATCATGGCCCTGGTCGCCCTGCACAATGTCGCTTGGCAAATTCCACTCCTCCGAGACACGAGCGAGATTCTTGCCGGAGCCACCGTCACTATCTCGGGGTTGCAGTATTTATCGCGCGCCTTCAGGTGGTTTAATGAACAGGAAGAGAAGCTGTCCACGACGGAGTCGAGGTGACACCCGCTCTCTGTGGCAAAGCGTTTGTTCAGACGGGCCAGAAGTAGACAAGACGGGGAGAGTCCCCGTGATCAAAAGACGTGTGCTGCAAGATAGCGGCTGGGGTCGGTCTTGGCCTGATCTGCATCACACATTCATAAGGGGGCAGTGCAAACGGAGCCACGCCCGCCCCCATTTTCCCTTTGACATCGCCGCTCCTTTTCCGCTAGGCTGGAAGACAGAATGCAAAACAGATGGTCTCTCCCTTCATCTCATATG
>WTHD01000045.1 GCA_011523265.1 Candidatus Binatota bacterium | reverse complement strand
TGGGTGCACTGGCTGCAACCGCACGTGTGGGCGGAAATGCGCCGCTACGGTCTTGGTGTGATCGAAGATCCGTTTACCGGCCTCGACGAGACCCGCGTGATGGGTAACAACGGCGTGGCAAGTGTTGTTCCACCGGATCAATTCCTCAGGGACATTCGCGACGGTTTTGAGAAATTCTGCCATGACGTGTGGGAGCTGTTTCCGCGGCCGTACGAGCCGCTCTATAACCCGAAGGTCTTGGAACTCGACGAACTCTCGTGCGCCGATCGCATCGCGGAACTGGATCTCACCGATACGCAGCGTATCCAACTCAATTCCTTCATGGCTTTATATGGCGGTGATGTCACCTCAAAATTTGGCCTGCCCGGCATGCTCAAGCTCTACGCCGCCGGTGGCTGGAATTACGACGCCTTCGCCGATGCCGAAACCCACTATCGCATAGAATCTGGCACCCTTGGTCTCATCACCTGCCTCATCGAGGATAGCGGCTGCGAGGTTCGCCTGAACGCAGCCGTTGAACGCATCGAGCACAACACTGGTGCGGTTCGCCTTCATACCCGAGACGGAAACACGGTAAGTGCCAAAGCTGCCGTTATTACTTTACCACTCAATTGCTATGCCGACGTTGATTTCGATCCCGTCCTCTCGCTCGCGAAGCAAAACTGGATCAACCAGGGCATGATCTCGAAGGGGGCGAAGTTGTTCGTGCACTTGCGCGAGAACCTGGGCCGCGTATTTGCGTTCTGCGACGAAGCGCGGCCGTTGAACTGGGTGCAAACGTTCGCTTACGGCGATGACGTCGGCACGATTCTCTCTATCACCGTGGCCCGCGCATCGACCATCGATGTGGACGACGAGGCGCAAATCACCACTGAAGTGCGCCGCCTGTTCGGCGACGTCGACGTGATCGACACACGCGGCTACGACTGGGCAGCAGATCCTTTTGCGCGCGGCGCATGGCCCGCGTACAGCGTTGGACAACTCAGCCGCTTGCCGGACCTGCAGCAGCCTGAAGGCCGTCTCTTCTTCGGGGGCTCACTCACCGCCAACGGCTGGCACGAGTTTATCGACGGCGCGATAGAGAGTGGCCTACGCACCGCGCGCGAGGTGCAGATATTTCTCGGCGGTGACGGCTCGTGGGCGAGCGCCCGTGCGCGAATGCGACGACCCACAAAAGAATGATGCGGTGCGGCTAATTGCACCTTGGGTGCGTTAGGTGTGTCGAAGGGATTTAAAGCAGCGCATATGGCGTCCTCGTTCGCGGGTGGGGTTGATGGGAGACTTCGGCCCGATTGTTAGCGTACCGTGTAGTGCAGTGAGGTATCGACGGGAGGGAGGAGCCACTTGGCTCATCATGTCGAGGACAGCAACGCCGACATCGACACTCGCAGTGGTATCGCTATACCGACGTGTAGCAATCCGGTCTGCCCCGCGCTTAAAGCCCTGGACGACTCCGGGGCTTATCGCCCCACACAGAGAGGACTACGCGGGACTCTCGCCTTGATTTTTTGGTGCTGACTCCAAGACAACTCCGAAACCGTAACTTTCTGCGCAAACCCGCCCGCTGGTCCTTTCTCTTGATCTCTGCCTGCTTCAAGGGATAGGAGTACTGGTGTCCAAGAAGCAAGGAGGGTCTGAGTGTGGACGCATTCGAGTACGCTGCTCCGCAGAATCTACAAGACGCCGTGACGTTGCTGGCCGAGGCGAGTGGTGAGGCGCGACCCCTGGCGGGCGGAACCGATCTCATTGCCCAAATGAAGGAGAAGCGCCGGAGCCCGGCTCTGGTCGTTGACGTTAAAAAAATTTCCGAGCTCAATGTCCTCTCCTACGAGGCCGGGCTCCACATTGGCGCGGCCGTGTCGTGTACGCAGATCGCCGAGTTCGAGCCGGTACGTGTGCACTACCCGGCCCTGGCCGAGGCCTGCGCCCTGATCGGCTCGTATCAAATACAGAACCGCGCCGCGCTGGGCGGCAACTTTTGCAACGCTGCCCCCTCTGCAGATGCCGTTCCACCGGCCGTATCGTACGGCGCGACGCTGGTGATTGCCGGGCCGGGCGGACAGCGGGAGATTCCGTCAGAAGATTTTTTTGTCGGACCGGGCCAGACCGTACTGGAAAAAGGTGAGGTCCTGGTCGAGATTGTGCTGCCGCCACCGCCACCCCGTTCCGGGGCGTCCTATCTACGCTTTATCCCGCGCGAAGAGATGGACATTGCGGTGGCTGGGGTGGGCTCGTTTGTCCAACTCAGCCCGGACGCTCGCACCTGCGAGCAGGCCCGTCTCGTACTCGCCGCGGTTGCGCCCACTCCCGTCCGGGCAAAAGAGGCCGAGGCGTTTTTAACGGGCAAGGCGCTGGACGACACAACGATTGCCCAGACCGGGGAGCTGGCCTCCCAGGCCGCCAGTCCGATCTCCGACGTACGCGGCTCGGCGGCCTATCGGATTGAATTGGTAAAAGTGCTGACGCGACGCACGCTGGGCAAGGCGCTGGAGAGAGCCAGGGGGGAGGCATCATGAAGCAGGCGATTGAACTGAACGTCAACGGCGAGCCGCACGCCGCGCTGGTCGATACCCGGGAAACGCTGCTGGACACCCTGCGCTATAAGCTGGGCCACATGGGGCCCAAGGAAGGCTGCGGCAATGGCAACTGCGGGGCGTGTACGGTCGTCCTGAACGGCGCCGTCGTCAATGCTTGCCTCGTGTTCGCCGTAGAAGCCGCAGGTGCGGACGTGACCACGGTCGAAGGGGTTGCGGCTGAGGGCAACCTCCACCCCGTGCAGCAGGCTTTTATTGAACACGGGGCCTTGCAGTGCGGGTTTTGTACGCCGGGCTTTATCATGTCGGCCAAGGCATTATTGGAACGCAACCCCAACCCGAGCGAACCGGAGATTCGTCTGGCGATTTCCGGCAACCTGTGCCGCTGCACGGGGTATGACAAAATCGTTCGCGCCATTCAGGCTGCGTCGCAGGCGCTCTCACAAACTGCCTAAGGAGGGACAGCATGGCTGAGTATAGTGTGATTGGAACGTCTTTGGCCAAGGTTGATGCCCCGGAACGGGTCACGGGCAAGGCGACCTATGGGGCCGACCTCGATCTGCCCGGCATGCTGTGGGCGAAACTCGTTCGTAGCCCGTATGCCCACGCTCGTATCAAGCGTATTGATACCAGCCGGGCCAAAGCGCTGCCCGGCGTGAAAGCCGTCATTACCGCGAACGATCTGCCCTCCCTGCCAAAAGGCGCCACCGCTCCCCTGGTGGGAGAAGTCAGCATCGACATGAGCGCCATCCGTGAGATCGTCATGGCCTCGGATAAAGTGCGCTACCACGGTCAGGTCGTGGCCGCGGTGGCCGCCACCGACCCGTTTATTGCCGAGGAAGCGGCCGGACTGGTTGACGTTGACTACGAACCCCTGCCGGTCGTGGAAGACGTTCTCCAGGCCATGCAGCCGGACGCCCCGCTCGTTCACGAAGACCTGCACACGCTCGAAGAGGCGACCCAGGAAAAGTCCGACCAGCCGAGTAATATTTCCACTCATATGGTCTATACCAGGGGCGATGTTGAGGCCGGGTTCGCGGCGGCCGACGCGGTTGTTGAGAAAACGTATACGACCCAGATGGTCCACCAGGGCTATCTGGAACCCCAGGCCTGCGCCGCGCGGGTCGAGCCCAACGGCCGGGTCACCTTGTGGACCTCGGCCCAGGGACATTTCACCGTCCGGACCCAACTCGTGACCCTGCTCGGTCTCCCGGCCAGTCAACTCAAGGTCGTCCCCATGGAGATCGGAGGCGGATTTGGCGGCAAAGCCCTGGCACTGTTTGAGCCCACCGCCATTGTGCTGGCCCAAAAGACCAGCCGGCCGGTCAAACTCGTGGTCTCCCGGGAAGAGGTGCTGCGCGCAACCGGCCCCGGGGCGCCCGCGGTCATCACCGTGAAAGCCGGCGCCACAAAGGACGGGAAGATTACCGCGCTGACGACGGCCATGCGCTACGATGCCGGTGCCTTTCCCGGCTCGCCGGTCGCCCGCGGTCTGCTGGTGGGTCTGGCTCCGTATAAGCTAGACGATATGGTCGCCGAAGGGTTTGACGTGCTAACCAACAAGCCCCGTGTTCAAGCCTACCGCGCCCCTGGCGGCACGCCGGCGGCCTTTGCGGTTGAAGCGCTGATGGATGCCCTGGCGGATGAGATTGGCGTCGACCCGCTGGCGTTTCGGCAGAAAAACGCCGCCGAAGAAGGCGATACTTTGCCCCTGGGCATGCCGCTCAACCGCATCGGCCTGACCGAGATGCTGAAACAGATTGAGGCGCATCCGTGCTGGACTACGCCGCTGGAGGGTCCCCACCGCGGCCGAGGACTGGCCCTGGGTTACTGGATCGGTGGCTCCTTCACCTCAAGCGCCGAGGTCAAGATCAACCCGGACGCCACCGCCTCCATCTTTGTGGGGACCGTGGACCTGACCGGCACCCGGACCACGATTTCCCAGATGGTGGCCGATGAACTCCAGCTTGATCCCCAAGACATCACCATCACAGTGGGTGATACCGACAGCGCTCCCTTTGCCGACCTGAGCGGCGGCAGCCGGATTACCTACACGATGAGTGCCGCAGCTCATCAGGCCAGTCAGGACGTGTTGACCCAACTCAAGGAGCGGGCCGCGGAAAAGCTCAAGGTGCCCGTCGCTGAGGTCGAGTATCAGGCCAAACGGTTCTGGGCCAAGGGTGATACCCGGAACGAAGTCAGCCTGGCCGAGCTGGCCCGCGAGAGTGTGGCCTGGGGCAGCGGGCCGATCATCGGCAAGGGCAGCACCACCCGGATGCAGCCGGCCCACGCCTATGCCGCCCATGTCGCGGATGTCGAGATTGATCCGGAAACGGGCAAAGTGACCATCCTGCGCTATACCTGCTTCCAGGATGTTGGCAAGGCCATCAATCCGACCCAGGTTGAAGGTCAGATCCAGGGAGGGGCCGTGCAGGGCATCGGCTGGGCCCTGAATGAGGAGTATATCTTTGATAACGGCGAGCTGAAAAACGCCAGCCTGCTGGACTATCGCTGTCCGGTGGCGCTGGACCTGCCCATGATCGAAACCGTCCTGACCGAAGTCCCGGCCTCCGAAGGTCCCTACGGTCTGCGCGGCGTCGGCGAGGTGCCCATCGTGCCACCGGGCGCAGCCCTGGCTAATGCGATCTACCGCGCCACCGGTACCCGGCTGTACGAGTTGCCCATGAATCCCGAGCGGATTTTCTGGGCCACGCGCGGCAATGGAGCCAACGGGGCCAACGGGGCCAACGGGTCAGGCGGAGCGTAGCCGGGCGCGAGGTTTTTTTGGAATTGTCAATTTTGGCTACTCGTCGGTAGGGGCGGCGGTTTCCCGAGCCAGTTTCTGGGCCACCAAGGCGTTCATACTAATACCGGCTCGCCCGGCCTCCATCGCGAGCCGTCGATGCAGGCGTTTATCAATTCGGACGTTAAATTGGCCGCTATACGTTTTCCGGGCAGGAGCGACCGGCACGGGCTCGTCATGCGCCCGGTAGCTTTCCTTGGCCGCCTCCCAAGCCGTAGCCAACTCCGCCACTGCTTTGACCGGCGTATCGGCAAAGGCCGAAATGCCAGGCATTTCTACCAGATGCGCCAACCAATCGCCGTCTTCATCCTGGAAGAGATTGACCGAGAAGCCGTCAAAATCATCCTTCATCGCTACGTTCCTCCTCATAGTACTTTAAAAATTGCTCGACTTGATAACCTTTGGCTCGCTTGCCCTTAGCCTGTACTGACAAGCGCCTCCCTTGGGGCGAATACCAGATGCGGTGCGAGCCTCGTTGTCGGTCAAAGGTCCAGCCGCACTGTCTAAGCAAGGTTTCAAATTCGTCGAAGCGCAACCCACGGGCATTGCGGATTGCTTTGTCTAGCAGCTTGGGTTGCTTAGCCATTCTTGTAACCATATACAGTTACGAAGAACGCTGTCCATGGGCTATCCTATAATCTGCGTGGCGGCGGCGAGGTGCCCATCGTGCCACCGGGCGCGGCCCTGGCTAATGCGATCTACCGCGCCACCGGTACCCGGCTGTACGAGTTGCCCATGAATCCCGAGCGGATTTTCTGGGCCACGCGCGGCAATGGAGCCAACGGGTCAAACGGGGCCAACGGATCAGGTGAGGCGTAGAAGGCCGCAGGGTTTCTTTAGGAAGGACGGTCCGAGGGGGATCGTCCTTCCGGTCCTACTCCGCTCCGTTCGTCTCCCCGGTAAAGACGATATAGCCGGCTTCCTCCTGGTCCTGAATTCTCTCTTCCAGGTAGGCCGGCAGGACAAGGGCGCGCTCCTTGGGAAACTTGCCGCGATGGAGTTGGGGCCGGAGGAAAAACTCCTCCGGCAAACTGATACCGGCTTGCGTCTTAAGCGGTGCCGGGAACCAGGTGCGGCGCATAAAGTCCGGATTAAAGAACACGTCCTTATCCTCTTGCGACCAGTCCCGGAGTTGCATGGCGTCGTGGATGCCGTATGAGTAAAAGTCCTGCTGCGGGTCCCACCACAGGGTAATCAGGTTATGATAGCCGCGCTCCTTGAGGCGCGGGTTCATCAGCTTGGCTACGCGCTCCTCTATCATAATGGGCTCGCCATTCCTGCCGTAGATTTCGGTCCGCAACGGATAGAAATAGTGCTGGTCCGCCCAGAACAGAATCCGGGGTGCGTAGTAATCGGGCAGCCAGTCTTGCTTGGCGGCGGCCTCGACCAGATAGCATTTGACTCCGTTATCCTCGGTGTAAAACGGATAGTCGTCCCCCATCAGTTTGATGGCGCTGGCCGGGACATCCTGAAAAGTCCCGTCCTCGGTCTGGAGCGTGATCGACTGGCGCGTCTTTGGGAAACGCGCGGTTTTGTAGAGCACATCGGTGCCGAGAATACGCCAGGAGAACTCCCAGGCGTCGCGGCCCAAAAAATCGTCATAGGCCATGGGGGCGTTTGGAAATTTTTCCTGCCGCCGCGGCTGGGGAAAACGGCGCACCCGGCGCATGCTCAGAGAATACCCAAACAGGTCCGCTTTTTTGGTCAGGTGTTGATCGGTCCGGAACGTACTGAAGAGCATCTGGTTGCCATAGTTTTCCGGGGGAGCGACATCCTGGGTGAGCCAGCGCGAGTAGACTTCCCCTGGCTTGGCCAGAATCTGGCCCATCAGCCCTTCCGGTTCGCGATAGTGTACCAAGGCGATAATCTGTTGGACAAAGAGATAACCGGTCGGGGTGAGCGTTCCCGTATCTTCAATCTGAACACAGTTCCAGCGGGGCATATGCGGGAACTCCATGATCCGATAGCCGACCTCTTCGGGCGTGTAGGGCGGCTCGAAGGGATAGGCTTCCGCCGGCATATACGGGATGTCTGCGTGGCGGGGCGTGTCGGTTGAAAAGTCGAAGCGGGCGAGTTCTTCTTCGGAAAGTTCGTCCAGTGTCCGCCAGGTCCGGCTCTCGTCGTTCTCAGCTAAAACCGGTGTCCCCCCCAGCCAGCAAGCCAAGACGAGTATTCCCCAGAGCCAGCGCATGAAGCTCGCAGCAGCCTGTCCTCTCAACATACGTCCCTCCCTTTCAGAGCAGCCAGCCTTACCACACTCGGTCCGAGAAGGGGAGAGGCCGCAGAGAACTCTTATGCAGCCGGAAATGCGTGGTACGTCATGAAAACGTCAGCGTCCTGCTGGGCAAAAAACACCAGACGGACTTCCGTGATAGTCGCATCGATAGCCAAGAAGTCGGCAATGGCCCGCGAGGCAACTGCCGCGGCCTCCTCACGCGGATAGCCGTACACGCCGGTCGAGATGGCCGGGAAGGCAAGCGTCGTCAGTTTATGCTGTCCGGCAAGCGAGAGGGAGTTGCGGTAACAGGCGGTGAGCAGATCGACCGCCCGCTCTCCGGCCGCACCATAGACCGGCCCGACCGTGTGAATCACATGCCGGGCCGGCAGGCGTCCGGCTGTGGTGAGGACGGCTTCCCCCGTGGGCAGCCCGTCAGGATAACGGGTGCGCCGCAGTTCCTGACAAGCCACGAGGATATCCGGCCCGCCCGCCCGATGAATGGCACCATCCACACCCCCACCACCCAGCAGGCTTGCGTTGGCCGCATTCACCACCGCAACGACCCGCTGTTGGGTAAGGTCACCCACCAGGACGGAAACGCGACCGTTGAGAAATGTGTGCGGCGTTGCGGTTTGTGACATACAAACAGCCGCAGAAAAACGGCCCTATCCCGATTTAATCTTCCTGTACGCTCAGCGCCCCTGACGGGCATTTGGCAACAACGGCCCGCACCTCGTCCTCTGACGCCGCGCTGGGATCAATCACGAATTCCCCGCCTTCAACCTTGAAGACTTGCGGCAGGCTCTTCACACAATTTGCCGAATGCGTGCAGACTTCCTCGTCCCAGTTCACTTTCATACTACGCCCTCCCGTATGGTGTTGGTTTCCATAGCCTAGCGCTTTCCCTAGGGAGTCGGCAAGCCGACTTTACGGCAGGGTGCTCTTTGTGTCATCCCTCGCCCCAGGAGCAGATAACAACGGTCGGTCTGCTGCGGCCGGTTGTCCTTCTTGATTGCCTGACTTTTGTGGCATTCTTTGGACGAATCTGTTAGGGAAAGTGCAGGAGGGCCAACACCGTATGAAACAATTACGCGTGATTACCGAGAAGTGTACGAGCTGCGTGCAGTGCGAGTTGGCTTGTGCCTTTGTCCAAACCGGGACCTTTCAGCCATCCCGTTCCGTTATTCGCGTCCATATCTTCGACGAGCAGGCCGTCTATGCGCCCTATACCTGCTTTCAGTGCGATGAGGCCTGGTGCCTGACGGCCTGTCCGGTGAATGCGATCGGCATTGACCCGGACACGAACGCCAAGGTCGTGCTGGACGATGTGTGTGTCGGCTGTGCGGTCTGCACGGTAGCCTGCCCATACGGCACCATGTTCTACAATCCAGATAGCCACAAAGCCTTCAAGTGCGACCTGTGTGGCGGTGATCCGGCGTGCGTCAAGTCATGCCCAACCGGCGCACTCGAATACGTGGATATGGATCAGCCGGACTGGCTGGCCAGTTGGGCGGACAAAGTCAACCAGGGCTTTCAACATATGCAGGACGAAGAAGGAGGCAACGCATGAGCGCGACCAACACAATGCACGGCTGGACCGGGACTGTCCTGCGCGTCAATCTGACCACCGGCACTATCACCAAGGAGCCGCTGAACGCCGAATGGGCCAGAGACTATGTCGGCGGCCGCGGGCTCGGCGTCAAATATCTCTACGAAGAGATGGATCCCAGCGTCGATCCGCTCAGTCCGGAAAATAAGATGATCTTTGCCACCGGACCGCTGACCGGCACCAACGCATCTTGTGGCTCGCGCTATATGGTCGTTACCAAGGGCGCGCTGACCAACGCCATTACCACCTCGAATTCCGGCGGCTTCTGGGGGCCGGAGATGAAATTCGCCGGCTACGACATGATCATCCTGGAGGGCAAGGCCGCCCGGCCGTCCTACCTGTGGATCTATGACGACCGGGTGGAACTGCGCGATGCGACCCATCTGTGGGGCAAGACGGTCTGGCAGACCGAAGAGGCCCTGCGCGCCGAAATCGGCGTGCCGGACAGCATCATCGCCAGCATCGGCCCGGCCGGAGAAAACCTGGTGCGCTTTGCCTGCATCATGAACGACCTGCACCGGGCCGCGGGCCGGTCCGGCGTGGGTGCGGTAATGGGCTCCAAAAATCTCAAGGCCATTGCTCTGCGCGGCACCGGCGGCGTCTCTCTGGCCGACCCACAGGCATATATGGAAGGCCAATGGGCAATGAAGGAAAAGCTGCGGCAGTCGCCCGTGACCGCCGAGGGCCTGCCCATGTACGGCACCGAAGTGCTGGTCAACGTGATCAACGAGCACGGCGCCCTGCCGACGCGCAACCACCAGCAGACTGTCTTTGATGAAGCCGAAAACATCAGCGGCGAAACCCTGACCGAAACCCGCCTGGTCGCCAATAAAGCCTGTTTTTCCTGCACCATCGCCTGTGGGCGGGTCAGCACCCTGCCGGGCGAAGCTTCCTCGAAATACTCGGTCACCACCAATCCGCAGAACTGGAAAATCGCCGGGGAAGGCCCCGAATACGAAGCGGCCTGGGCCATGGGCTCGGAGTGCGGCGTGGGCGACCTGGACGCGCTGATCAAGGCCAACTGGCTGTGCAACGACCTGGGCATGGATTCCATCAGCTTTGGGGCCAGCGTGGCCGCGGCCATGGAGTTGTTCGAGAAGGGCGCGGTCGGCCAGGACCAGACCGAGATTCCGTTGGAGTTCGGCAGCGCGGAAGCCCTCATCGCCATGGCCGAGAAGACCGCCTACCGGCAGGGCTTTGGTGATGCCGTGGCCGAAGGCTCCAAACGCATGACCGAAAATTTCGGTCGTCCAGAGTTCTTCATGGGCGTTCGCGGTCAGGAGTTTGCCGCATATGAAGCTCGTGCCATTCAGGGCATGGGCCTGGGCTATGCGACCTCCAACCGCGGTGCGTGTCACTTGAAAGCCTATACGGTTGCGGCCGAAATTCTGGGCCTGCCGCGTCAGATGGACCCGCGCGCCACAGAAGAGAAAGCAGAGATTACCAAAATCTTCCAGGACGCGACCTCAACCGTTGACGCCACCGGCCTGTGTCAATTCCTTACTTTCGGCGTAGGTCTGGAGGAGATGTTACCCCAACTGTCGGCAGCCACAGGCGTAACGTATACGCAGGAAGAACTGGTCCACATTGGGGAGCGTATCTGGAACCTGGAGCGGCTGTGGAACGAACGGGCGGGCTTCACCGGCAAGGACGACACCCTGCCCAAACGGATTCTGGAAGAGCCCATCCCATCCGGCCCGGCCAAGGGCGAGGTCAACCGTCTGGGGGAAATGCTGCCCGAGTACTACGAGCTGCGAGGCTGGGAGAAGGACGGCAAAATCTCCGAGGCAAAGAAGAAAGAGTTGGGGCTGGAGTAAAGGAGGTCTGTTGAGTCATTGAGTCTGTTGAGTCGATTGAGTCTTTAAGACCCAAGAGACCCTAAAGACCCAAGAGACCTACAAGGAACACACGTCATGGCACACCACATCATTATTGGAGGGGGACCGGCCGGGGTGGCCGCAGCGGAAACGATCCGGGCGACAGCAGGCTCCGAAGCGCAGATCACTCTCATCTCCAATGAGCCCGCCTACTCGCGCATGGTCCTGCCCTACTATCTGGCGAACGATATTCCGGAGCGGCACGTGCTGACCGGAGACGCGGCCTATTTCGAACAACACGGCATTACGTCCGTGTCGGGCCAGGTCGAAAAAGTCGATACCCAGGCGCGCACGGTTACACTCGGTGACGGCTCAAGCCACACGTTTGATACCCTGCTCATCGCGACCGGCTCTTCGGCCCAACGTCCTCCTATTGCCGGCATTGACCAGGAAGGCGTGTACACCTTCTGGACGCTCGAAGACGCAAAACAGGTCATGGCGAAAGCGCAGGGAACGCCCAGGGCGGTGCTCATTGGGGCCGGCTTTATTGGCTTCATCGTCTTGAACGCCATGGCCAAGCTGGACTGGAATCTCTCGGTGGTTGAAACCGAGGCACAGGTCTTGCCGCGCATGCTCGACGCCACTGGCGCGCAAGCGGTCGAAGGCTGGCTGACCAGCCAGAATGTAGCCGTTCATACCGGCGCGCAGGTCCAAAGCATTAGCCGTGAAGGTGAGGCACTCAACCTGTCGCTGAGCAATGGAGCAAACCTAAGCGCGGATATTGTCATTTTGGCTACGGGTATTCAGCCCAACCTGGGCTTTCTCAACGGCTCCGGTATCCACGTTGACGACGGTATCGTGGTTGACGACCGCATGCAGACCAATATTCCCGGCATCTATGCGGCCGGTGATGTTGCCGCCGGCCCGGACCTGCTGAATGGCTCGCCCGCGGTGCATGCGATTCAGCCAACGGCCGTGGACCACGGTCGGATTGCCGGCGCCAACATGGCCGGCCAGGAGACACACTATCCGGGCAGCCTGCTGCTTAACGTGTTGGATGTCATCAATCTGCACTGCGCCAGCTTTGGCCAGTGGCGGACAGATGCGAAGGAGTCGATCACCACCGTCTGGAACCCGACGCGCCCGATTTATCGTAAATACGTCTGGGACGGCGATCGCATGGTCGGGGCACTGTTTGTCGGACCGATAGACGACGTCACCATGCTGAACGACGTTGGTATGGTCAAAGGACTCATTCAGACACAACAGGCCCTGGGAAACTGGGCAGACTACGTCAAAGAGAACCCAACCGACGTGCGCCGCGCCTATGTCGCTACCGGGACCGCGCAGAAACTGGTCAGTCATACCCTCTTGGGCGCACCCGCTACAGCGCGCGCCTACCGGGTAGACGGGAAGACACCCCCGGCCTGGCAAAAAGGCTCGCACGGCCCGCTTATCGGCTCTCGCCCGGACGCGCTGGATACGCTTCCACGGACACCGACACCAGGCATTGAAAAGGGTGAATAATCGATGCAGGTCAGTATCAAGCTCTTTGCCAATCTTCGGAAAAAGCTACCCAAAGGCTCTCTGGGGAAAGCGACGCTTGATCTCGCAGATCAGGCAACGATCAACGATCTGATTCACCACCTCGACATTCCTCTCGACCTGGCCCAGATGGTCCTGGTCAACGGCGAGCAGACCCGGGAGTTCGGCCAGGCGCTTGCGGACGGAGACCAGGTCAGCATCTTCCCGCCGGTGGCCGGCGGGAGCGAATGAAACGTCCGTGACGTAAAAAGGCGGTCAAACCGTTTCTATAACCCGCCTTTTCACTGTCCGCCTTCCTTCAGCCAGTACACCCCTCAGCGGGGAATAATCGGCAGCACCACATGCGAGGGATGGGCCTCATCATGAAAGACACGCTGGAGGGCCGGCTCCAAGCGACTGGCCTCACCGCTGGCCTCGCCGGTTTGCGGGTTGCGGTCAAAACGCGGAAAATTTGAACTGGCAATTTCGAGCCGAATACAATGCCCGGCCTTGAAGACATTGCTGGTTGCCCACACGTCTATCGTAAACTCGTAGACCTCACCGGGCTGGAGGAGCGTGGCCTGAGCTTTCGAGGTCCGATAGCGGCCACGGATGATCCCGTCCGTCAGGTTCTGAGCGTACCCTTCGGGATGCACGTCCACCAGCTTGGCTGTAAAATCCGTATCAACCGCGCTGGTCGCCGCATACAGGGTCACCGTGACAGGTCCGGTGACCTCGACATCCTGCTCAAGGACGGGGGTGGTGTACACCAGAACGTCTTCCCGCTCTTCCACGGAGCGTTGATCGAACGCCCCGCCGGGAACGGCCGCCGGCCAGCAGCATAACCCGCCACCTTTGGTTGGAACGGGGTGACGCGGGTCGGAGACGAAGACGTCCGCCGGTTCGCTACGTGGAGCCTCGGGGCTCAGGCTACCGTCGCCGTTCAGGCCGTTCGCCTTGCCGGCGCTGTGCAAGTAGTATGGCGTGTACTCCGTCCGAGCCAGCGGCCATTCGTTCTCATCCCGCCACACATTCTCGCCCATGACGAAAATACGCACCGGCGGCTCTTCCAACAGGCCGTTCGCTTTGCCTTTGAGCCAGTAGTCAAACCAGCGCAGGTGCAGCCCGTCCAGGCCCGCGGCCAGTTGCGTCGTTGAGAGTCCAAAATTCGCCTCACCAACAACGTTGTTCAGCGGCAGCGCATGGTGCCACGGACCGATAATGAGTTTTTGACCGTCGCGGGCCTCCGGCGTAGCACCGCGTTCGCGCATACCCAGATAATTGCGAATCGTGCCGCCCAGGAAGATGTCGTACCAGCCGCCGACATTACAGGCCGGAACGGGAATCGTGTCATGCCGGCTTTCGATATTGAGTTGCGCCCAGTAGTCGTCGTCGTCAGGATGGGCCAGCCAGTCGTAAAAATAGGACGCGGACTGATGAAAGAACGGAAAATCTTTGAGCGGCAGGTGACGAAACGCCTCACACATATCGTCGATCCCGGACAGGAGTTGTCCGACCTCATCCCGCAGTTCGGGCCGGTCTTTCGCCAGCCGCATGGCCGTATCGGGCGCCAGGCCGGTCATGGTCCAGCTTGCATTAAAGCCCAGCGCAAAGGCTCCGCCCTGATACGTCCAGCCCTCGTGGTAATCGGACGCCGTAATCAGCGGGAAGATCGCTTTCAAATGGGGCGGCCGGCTCAGCGCGGCCAGCCACTGGGTGGCCCCAACGTAGGACGCGCCATACATGCCCACGTTGCCGTCCGACCACGGCTGCACGCCACACCATTCAACCGTGTCATAGCCGTCGGCCATATCGTCGCGAAAGGTGTAAAACT
The DNA here is from genome assembly GCA_011523265.1 of Candidatus Binatota bacterium. Taxonomy (GTDB): domain Bacteria; phylum Desulfobacterota; class Binatia; order Bin18; family Bin18; genus Bin18. The sequence goes on along the minus strand of WTHD01000045.1, from coordinate 1,838 downwards.
CTCCGTCCGAGGCGTAGCGGCCACGCGAGTCCTGGACGACAACGGCATAGCCCTCACTGGCGGTTCGGATAATATCAAGCATGAGCATGGAAATCGTCGTCAGCCCCTTGTCGTACGGGGTCCGCTGCAAGATCACCGGATGCCTGCCCGTTGCCGGACGATAGACATCGGCGCGCAGCAGTGTGCCGTCCCGCATGGGGATGGCCACATCTCTTTCAACCGTCAGGGTGGACTCGCTCATAAGGGCCTCCTTAATTTCCCGACACGCAATCGACCTGCCCGAACAGTGCGGCCAGCCGCTCACAGTCTGCCAACGGCAGCGGTTCTTTGAGCAGCGCGGCAATATTCTCTTTGAGATGCTCGACACTGCCGGTACCAGTCAGGACGCTGTCCATTCCGGGCTCATACCGGCAGTAGCGATAGGCCGCCTCGGGAAGAGTCTCGGCTTTCCCCGTGTCAGTCAGAAAGCCGAGCACGTCCGGTGTCTCACACAGGGCGGGATCGATTTGGTTTTTATCTCTGAGTTCAGTCAGAATTTTTTTCAGATGGGCCGGGCGGCTGAGCGCGTTCCGCACGGCGAACATGCCCATGGTTCCAATGTTCCTGGCCTGGGTGTGCGGAAACACCCGTCGGCGGGCGGACTGGTTGAGCAGATTGAAGCCGACCATCACCACGTCCCAGCAGTCGTCTTCCAGCGCCCGTTTGAGCATGGCGTGCTGCGGGTCGGGAATAAACGCCTCGGTCACGCCGAGAAAGCGAACCTTGCCCTCCTCGCGTAGTTGGGCCAGCACGGGAGCAAGCCTGTCGTACGCATACTGGTACTGCTGGGGCCGCACCCCGTGGAGATAGAACACGTCCACATAGTCGGTCTGTAGGCGTTTGAGACTCTGTTCCACGCCACGCCGCAGCTCTCCCCTTGGATCGTCACCCTCAGGGTCCGGACACAGCTTTTTGGTGGAAATCACAATCTGGTCGCGGCCAACGTCCTGTATCGCCTCGCCGACAATGCGCTCTGTCCCATACGCCTCGGCAGTATCGATGAGGTTGATGCCCAGGTCTAACGCCTGCCGGACAACACTGATGGATTCCTGTTCGGTTTTACCGGTTTTCTGTCCCAGCCGGCTGTGGCCGCCGCACCCAAGGCCGGCCACGCTGACCTTGAGGCCGGTCCGTCCGAGGATAGTATATTGCATAGGAATGTAATCCGTAAGGAAAACTTATCACAGTACGGCGGAAAAATTGGTCTTCAAATCAATCTCACGGACCCCCTGAAACACGTCAGGTCCTTTACCTACGAGAGCCGAACACTTCTCTAGCACGCTTCAAGAACCACTTCTCGACTTCCAAAAATTGTGGATGGTCTGTCCAACTACTGGTATCTGCTGCCCAGAGATATCCGTGGCGACAGAAGTAGAGACCCAGTTTTTTGATCTCTGGAAACTGGTGGCCGCTATGCTGTTGATTCCGGGTGAGTAAAAAATAGCCGAGCAGTTGATCCAAGTCGGTTGCGTTCATTGCGTTTTTCTTCGTTGTTTTGAAGTCAACGAGCATATCCCCTGTGATGAGGTCCACATCCGCTCCGCCGACAAGTGGCGATGAATCTCCAAAGGTTGGATTGAGCAGCATTACCTGCTTGTGGAGTAACGCGTCGAACGGCACGATAGCCAGCAGGGCAATCAGGTCTTGAACGTCTGCTGGATCGACAGTCTCGAACTGCGAATCCAGCCTCCGGTTCCGATAGACCGCGTCCAGCTGAGCCAACCGAATCGCGTGGGAAGCGAGTCCTTCTCGTCTGGTACTGCTTGGTCTCTTGCTCTTCAGATAAGTCGTAACATCTC
>WTHD01000252.1 GCA_011523265.1 Candidatus Binatota bacterium | reverse complement strand
GTATATACTCGATATTGCTCTATTTTTCCAGTTAGGAATTTCTTCCCTGAGGCAAACTCTCACGAATTGACCGCGTGCGAGAAGCCTCAAATATTTCAGAGACACCTGTATAATAGAACATGCTGGTGCCGCAAAAGTCAGGCATGGACCGACGGCTGGGCGCGTTCCTTGTGAAAGCGCTGGTATTGTTGCGGGTCCCACGTAGTCATGGCCTGTCAGACGGACAAGAGCATCACAGGGCGGGCCGAACCAAAACGTCTCCCCCGACCTTGCGCTTCAGCCAGCGCCCGTCCGTCGAGTGGCCGACGAGCTTGCCGTCTTCGACAATCACCTTGCCACGCAAGAGCGTCATCACCGGATAACCCTGGCAGGTAAATCCTTCCCAAATGCTGTAGTCAGAGTCGGCGTGCAGGTCCTCTACCGCCAGCGTTTTGATCAACTCAGGATCGAGCAGGACAATATCCGCATCGCTGCCCGGCTGAATGGCGCCCTTTTGCGGATACAGGCCCAGAATCTTGGCCGCGTTAGTCGCGATAATGGCGGCAAAGCGCTGGAGCGACATCCCCCGCTCGACCACACATTTCGTGAACGCCACCGGAATGCGCGTCTCGATGCCGTTATGCCCGCCGCAGATGGATTCGATACGGTCGCTGAACAGTTTGGGGCCTTTATAGGTCGTATACTCATCCGTGGCCGTGGTGCACAGGCGTCCGTCGAGCAACCCGTCCACCAGAGCCTCTCGGTCGTCGGCGAATTTCAGCGCCGGATAGGTATGAATCGCCATGCCGTCCGGCTTCTTGTAATCTTCACAGGTGAAGTGCAGATAGTGATGCAGGGCCTCGCCGTACACGGGCTGTCCGGACTGGCGTGCTTCGGCAATGGCGCGCACGCCTTCCTTGGCCGTGGTATGGACGAAATACACCCCGGTGCCGGTGTGCTCGGCCAGACGAATGATCGTCCGAAAAGCCAGGTCTTCGGACAGATTGTTGTGGACGAGGTGCATATTATAGGCTTGGTCGCGGCCCTCGCGCTTGAGCTTCTCAAGCATGTAATTCACGATCTCGTCCTCTTCCGCGTGGACGGCCATTATGCCGCCGTGTTTCGCTACTTCGGCAAAAATCTCCCACAGATGTCCGTACGGAATGCGCACCTCCGTGGTGGTAAAAATCTTGAAGCTGCCCACGCCCTCTTGTAATGCCTCGGCAATCTGGCCCGCGGCCTGGTGTCCGCATTCCCCGGCAAGCATGTAGTGAAAGGCGAAGTCCGTGTAGCAGTGGTCGCGAAAGACGGTCCGGCGGCGCTCAAGCACCTCAAGCAGCGGGCGGCGCCGTTCTCCGCGCAGCGCCTTGCGGGACAGGTCGCCGGCAAAATCGATAATGGTTGTCACCCCGCCGAACGCGGCCGCCCGACTGGCCGCCTCAGGCGGCTGGGTCATCACGTCCGGCTGGCCGGTCCAGTCCGGCGGGACGGGAATACCAATATGGGCATGGGGCTCAATCCCGCCCGGCAGAACGATTTTTCCCGTTGCATCGATCACCCGTCCGGCAGAGGCACTCAGAGTTCCCGGTTGGCCCACGGCAACGATATGCTCCCCGGTAATGCCTACATCCAGTTCCGCCGTGGTATGGGGCGTCACAACGGTTCCCCCGCTAATGATGAGATCCAGCATAGTCCACCTCCTGGGTGTTATCCTTCCTCTTTGTACTCCTTTCTTCTCCTCTCGGAAAATCCCCTGCGCTTGCTTGCCTTTCCCTGCCTCGACTGATAGCTGACCGCTGATGAGGGGACTGTCTATGCGAGCACTCGATGATATCCGCGTTCTTGATCTCACCCACGTCTTTAACGGCCCCTATGCCGCCCAGGTTTTGGGCCTGCTCGGCGCCGAAGTCATTAAGATCGAGCCGCGTCCCTACGGCGAGCGCGCGCGTAGTATTTTTCCCATTCCGGATACCGAAAAGCAGAGTTATCCCTTTGTGATGCTCAACTCGAACAAAAAGGGCATCACGCTCAATCTCAAATCCGAACGCGGCAAAGCGCTGTTCAAACAGTTTGTGACACAGGCCGATATTGTCGTTGAGAACTTTACCGCCGGGACCATGGACAAGCTGGGGCTGGGCTATCAGGACTTGAGGCGCGTCAACCCGCGCATTATTTACGCGTCGAGCTCGGGCTATGGCAAGACCGGTCCGTACAGCGCCTACCCCGCGTTTGACTCCATTGTCCAAGCCCTGTCCGGCATCATGAGTACAACGGGCGATCCGGCCGGCCCACCGATGAAGGCCGGGCCGCCGATTATGGATATTATGGCCGGCATCCATTTTGCCGCCGGCATACTGGCCGCCCTGCATCAGCGCGACCGCACCGGAGAGGGGCTCGAAGTAGAAACCTCGCTGTTCGAGTCGGCCATCGGACCGCTGACCGCCCAGATCTCAGCCTACCGCGCCCAAGGCGGCAGCTATGAACGTGCCGGCAACCGGGCGCCGAACCGCGCCTTCTCTCCGTATAATTGTTATCCCGCCAGCGACGGCTATGTCTTACTGCTGACCTCGGACAACCAGCGCTGGCAGGCGTTGTGTCAGCTCATGGGACGTGAGGATATCGCCCAGGACGAAAAATTCGCGACCAATAGAGCTCGCTCCAAACACGCGGATGAAGTGGATGAGATTGTCAGCGCCTGGACCTCACGTCATCCAAAACACGAAATCATGCGCCTGTGTGGCGAGGCGGATATCACCTGTGGGGCGGTCCAGACCGTCGAAGAAGTCCTCAACGACCCTCACCTGCGCGAACGCGGCATCCTCAAGGATATCGATCATCCCACCGCCGGTCCTGTCACCGTGCTCGGTGCGCCCTGGCGCTTTAACGACCAGCAACCTCCCAACGACACCCCGAGTCCGAATCTGGGCGAGCATAACGAACTGGTGTACAGCAAATTGCTGGGTCTATCCGAGGCCGAGATTCGGACGCTCAAAGAAGACGGGGTGATTTAGCATTCTCCAGCTTGCCCTTCGCCTCAGAGTCTCGTAGATTTTTTCTATGAGTTCCCTTCCCCCCGGTCCGAGGCTCCCCCGGCTGTTCCAGACGCTGAACTGGGTTCGCAGGCCCATCCCTATCATGCGGAAATATGCCCAGGAGTATGGTGAGTGTTTCACCCTGCGCTGGCTCAATACGCCGCCGATTGCGTTCTTTAGCGATCCGGTTGCCATTAAACAGATTTTTACCGCCTCACCCGAGCGTGCCCTGGCGGGCCGGGGGAATGTGGTTCTCAAACCGATTTTGGGCGAGAACTCAGTCCTGTTGCTTGATGGCGCACGCCATAAACGGGAGCGCAAATTGCTCATGCCGCCGTTTCATGGCGAACGCATGCGCCTCTATGGCGAGATCATGCGCGAGGCGGCAGACCGGTCGATTGACAACTGGCCGGTGGAACAGCCCTTCCCCATTCACGAACGCATGCAGGCCATCACGCTTGACATCATTCTGCGGACCGTCTTTGGCGTGGACGAAGGCGCACTGCTCCAGAAACTGCGGTCCTTGCTGATTGAGTTTCTCAGACTCGTAGGGAGTAGCCCCCTCCTTTTAATCCGTTGGCTGCAAGTCAACCTGGGACCGCTCACCTCGTGGCAACGTATCAGTCACCTCGGCCACGAAATCGACAGAGTGCTGTACGAGCAGATTACCCAACGCAAAGCCGCGGCCCAAAACGGACGCACCGACATCATGGCCATGCTCATCGAAGCCCGCGACGAGGACGGCCAGCCCATGAGCGATCAAGAACTGCGCGATGAGATGATCACCATGCTGCTGGCCGGACACGAGACCACCGCCACTTCGTTGTCCTGGGTCCTTCATCGCTTGTTACAAAACCCGGACGTTCTGGAAAAAGTTCGCGCCGAACTCCAGCGCGTGGTCGGAGGGGGTCCCATACGAGCCGAGCATATTTCCGAGCTTGCGTATCTCGATGCGACCATCAAAGAGACGGCCCGACTCAATCCCATTGTCCCGGTCGTGGTTCGCTATCTCGAACAGCCCACCCAGATCGGAGCGTATGAAATACCTGCGGACTGTGTGGCCGCGCCGTGTATTTACCTCACCCACCGGCGGCCGGAATTGTGGCCCGAGCCCGAGACGTTTAACCCTGACCGGTTTGTTGGAAAACGCGTTGATCCCTACACCTTTTTCCCCTTTGGCGGCGGAGTCCGCCACTGTCTGGGTGCGGCCTTTGCCACCTATGAGATGAAAATCGTCCTGGCCCAGATGTTGTCTCGGGTCTCACTCCGGCCAGTGCCGGGACATACCGTGCGTGTTGTCCGGCGGAGTATTACGTTTGCTCCATCCGACGGCCTGCCGGTGATTCGAGAAGCGGCGTAAGTCTCCACCAATGCCTCGCAGTTTCTCACACGGGCTGCTACATATGGGCATGTTCGGACCGCTGGGCAAAAGGGGACGCTATGAGTGACATCAACTGGGAGGCGGCAAACGAGGCGGGCGCACGGCTGTATCAAAAAGGTCATTATGTCGAAGCCGAGCAACAACTCCGCACGGCCCTCCAAGAGGCGGAAAAGTTTGGCTCACAGGACTCCCGCGTCGCCGTTGTCCTGAACAACCTGGGAAGCTTATCGCATAATCAGGGCAAGCGGGCCGAAGCCACCGGCTATTATGAACGGGCCTTGTCCATCCGGGAGGCGCACTACGGGCCCCACCATCCGTGGGTGGCGCAGAGCCTGAATAATCTGGCCTCGCTGTACCGGGAACTCGGCCGCTACGCCGAAGCCGAGACCTTTCTCCAGCGCGCGCTGAAAATCGCCGAAGCCCTGGTGGGCCCCACGCATTACCGCATCACCAATTGTCTCAACAATCTGGCCGCCGTCTATATGAGCCAGGAACGCTACACCGAGGCGAAGTCGTATTTTCAGCGGTCGCTGACAATCAGACAGCAGGCCCTTGGGCCGACTCACCCCGCCGTCTCGACCAGCCTCAGCGGACTGGCCGAGTTGGCCATTGCCCAAGGCAAGTACGCAGAGGCCGAGCCGCTCTTTCGGCAGGCGCTTGAGATCCGCGAGGAGAAGCTCGGCACGGACCATCCGGCAGTGGCCGTTATCCTCGAAAAATATGTCGATTTACTGCAAAAGCTCAGTCGTGAGGACGAGGCTGAGGAGATGGCCGCTCGGGCCAGGGCCATCCGAACCAAACAGGCTCAGCCACAGCCGGCAGAGGTCGGGCATTAGGAGAGAGAACACCCTCCCCCCGGCCCTCTCCCAGAGGGAGAGGGAAACGAGAGTCTACGTCCGGGCCGGGACCATTTCGTCCAACTGAATAATGATCCCATCCGGGTCTTTGACAAAGGCGCTACGGATTGTCCCTTCTTTGGTCTTGGCCAAGACGTGTGGCGGGGCGACAAATTCCACCCCTTTACTCTCCAGGTCTTTGTGGACTCTGTTCAAGCCTTTGACCCATATCCCGAAGTGGGAAATGCCGATCTGGTCCACCAGGATCGGCTTCCCGGTCGCTTTACCCTGCGTCGGCGCCAGCAGGGCAATCACCGGGGCGTCTTCGTTGAGGCCGTACGGGGTGGCTTTCTTTTTGCCGTGGCGCAGAATGGCGAACTTCACATGTTGGTTTTTCTTCTTGTAAATCCCCTGCTGGTATTCGCCCTCTTCAACAGTGGTTCCCTGCTGGGCCACCTTGAATCCAAGCAAATCCCGATAGAAATGCATGGAGCGCTCAAAATCGTTGGTGCACAAAGCAACATGGGACATCCCACGTGGGTTCATATCATCCCTCCTCTTTGGCTGTGTCGCGCAGGGCGGCACAGCCGGTGTTGTTTTCTTCCTGTCTATGTCAGGAGGAATCCTGGGGTCAAGAGACAAGCGCGAAAAAGTAAGGGGATTCACGCTCCGGCCAGAAACGCTATAGTGACGGCCACAGGGAGGAGAGGTCATTGGCAGACTCGGCGCAGCGCACACCAGAAACGTTTGACGTGATCGTTGTCGGGGCGGGCAATGCCGCCTTTACTGCCGCGCTGGCCGCTCGGGCCGAGGGCGTCCGGGTCCTTGTTCTCGAAAAGGCGACGCAAAAATTACGCGGCGGCAATACCCGTTTTACCGGCGGTCTGTTCCGCTGCACCTATAACGGTATCGACGATTTGATGGCGCTGATCAGGGACAACGATGATCCGAGCGATGTCGCGGTCGATCCCTATACACCCGAGGATTTTCAGCACGACATCGACCGCGTCACCGGCGGCCAGGCCGACCCGGCACTGACCCACACCCTGATCGCGCGCTCGTACGATACGGTGCGCTGGATGGCCGACCTGGGCGTGGCCTGGGAGTTTAACCGCGCGGTCGGTCCGGTCAGGGTTGCCGGCGCCCAAAAGATCAAACTCGCCCGCGGAGGCGCGCTCCGCGCCAAAGGCGAAGGCGTCCTGCTGTCCAGCTCCCTGTTTCGCCTCGCGGCTGAGGCAGACATTCCCGTCTGGTACGAAACCCAGGCCCAGCAGATTCTCACGGCCGCGGATGGTCGCGTGACAGGTCTGTCCATACGCGACCCCAACGGCTTGCGGACCGTCGAGTGTAAAACCCTGGTTCTGGCCAGCGGCGGATTTCAGGCGAACCCGGAAATGCGTACGGCCTATCTCGGTCCGAGCTGGAGCGTGGTCAAGGTCAGAGGCAGCCGTTTTAATACCGGCGAGATGACGCGCGCGGCCCTGTCGGTCGGAGCCCAGAGTTATGGCGAATGGGCGGGCTGTCATGCCACGCCGATCGATGCCGACGCCCCGGCCTATGGCGACCTGAGGCTCACCGACAAGACCAACCGGCTGTCCTATCCGTTCTCGGTCATGGTCAATCTGGACGGCGAGCGCTTTGTTGACGAGGGCGAGGATTTTAATTTGTACACCTACGCCAGAATGGGGCGTGATATTTTACAGCAGCGCGGCGCAACCATCTTTCAAGTCTTTGACCAGCAGACGGTGTCGCTGTTGGAGACGCGCTATAATACCGGCACGCCCATCATTGCCGACAGTCTGGCCGAGCTGGCAGATCGCATCGAGGAGCGCTACGCGGCCTTGGATTTTCACCGGGATGCTTTCCAGGCCACGCTTGAGGCCTATAATGCCGCGGTCCAAGACGGTCCCTTCGATCCTGACCGAAAAGACGGAAAACGAACACGAGGTCTGCGACCGGAAAAAACCAACTGGGCGACCCGGCTCGACCAGCCGCCCTTTTACGCCTATCCGGTCTCGCTCGGGATCACCTTCACCTTTGGCGGTCTGCGGATCAACACCGACGCAGCGGTCGTCGGTCATTTGGACCGGCCCATCCCCGGCCTGTTCGCAACCGGCGAGATGACCGGCGGCTTTTTCTATCGTAACTATCCGGGCGGCTCCGGGCTGATGCGTGGCGCAGTCTTCGGCAGGTTGGCCGGCGCGCACGCGGCGCGCTGGGCACGAGGAGAATAGCGCGGTGTTGCAAACGGCCCAAGGTCCGACCCAACTCAGAGCGCTGCTCGCCCAGGAGGGACTGCTCACGGCTCCGGGCGTATACGATGGGCTGTCGGCCAAGATTGCCGAAGCCGCCGGCGTGGCGGTGTTGTATGTGAGCGGCGGCGCCATCGCGCGCAGTATGGGCTATCCCGATATTGGCCTGGTCACCCTCACCGAAATGCAAAAGCGGCTGGAAGAGATTCGCGCGGTCACCGCCCTGCCGCTTATTGTGGATGCCGACACGGGCTATGGGAATGCGCTGAACGTCATTCGGACGATTCGCGCGTACGCGCGCTCCGGCGCGGCGGCCCTGCATATTGAGGATCAGGTCGAACCCAAACGCTGCGGCCATTATGAAGGCAAGCAGGTGGTCGCTAGCGCGGAGATGGTCCAGAAAATTCAGGCCGCGGCGGAAGCGTGTGGCGACAGCGGACTGGTCGTTATCGCCCGGACGGACGCCCGGGCCGTTCTTGGGCTGGATGCGGCGATTGAACGGGGGAATGCCTATGCCGAGGCAGGGGCGGACATGATTTTTGTGGAAGCGCCGCAATCGGTTGAAGAGATTCAGCGCATAGCCCTGGAGGTCAAAGCGCCGCTGGTAATCAACATGTTCTGGGGTGGTAAGACGCCGCTGGTGCCGGCCGAGCGGCTCGCCGCCCTCGGGTACCGGATCATGATTGTTCCGTCAGACCTGCAACGCGCCGCCATTCGGGCCATGCAGCGTGCCGCCGCCGAAATCCGTACCCACGGCCATACGGCAGCAATGGCGGAAGACATGGTCTCTTTTGCCGAACGAGAAGAGCTGATTGACCTGGCTGAAGCGCAAGCCTTGCAGCACAGGTTTCTGAAGGGTCAGGACGAAGAAAGAACCCCTCCGCCCCAGAAGCGCCGGAACGTTTTCTGAAAGAGTACAGAGTACAGAGGGTTGTTATCCCCAGCGTCGCCGTGTTATGTATGACAAATATTCTGTTTCGTCATACATAAGAGGAACGCCGATGGATACGCGAAAGGCCCTGACCGTCCGGGTTCCTGAGACCCGGCTTCGGAAACTCATGCGAGCCCGGAAAGCAAAAACCCAATCAGAGTTAATTAATACGCTGTTGGCCGAAGAAGAAGAGCGGCTTCATTCCCATAAGGTCCTACGTGAGACTGTCGGAGTCATTTCATCCTCTGATATCAATGATCGCCTTCTTTGATACCAACATCCATATCTCACTCCTGTCCGGCCTTTTGGCCTGGGAGGCGGTTCGGTACGAGATTGGAAATGCCCCTGTCCGGTTATCCCCGGTGGTCGCCAGCGAGTTACTCCGAGGCGTCCCCGATCATGGCCGACGCAGCGTTGAACGGTTTGTCGGCCAGCTGGTCCCCTTAGAACCACCGTCCTGGAGACGCTGTTGGGTTGAGACGGGGAGACTCTTGCCAAAAATTTTCCCGGACCATGAGGCAATAGGCTTAGCCAGACTCCAAAATGATCTTCTCCTCGCCCTGACAGCTCGCTATACGGGTGCCCTGCTACTGACGGCGGATCGCCACTTCATCACAATACGCCACCTTATCCCCTTCCAGCTTCGGATTTTCCACCCGTAAGCAAATCCAGAGAGCGCTAACGGAAGCACGAGCCTAGAAGGATGCCTACCCGCCAAGCCACGGCTGAGCTCTGTCAGACCCTGACCCGGATGACTTTTGCGTCGCTCCCGGACGAAGTTATTGCGGTTGCCAAGCGGGTCATCCTCGACGGCATTGCCGTTGCAGCGGCCGGAGCCAAAGAGCCGGGGCCGACCATTGCCGCCGCGCACGTCAAAAGTCAAGGCGGAAAAGAAACGGCGACCGTTATTGGCCACGGCTTTCGAACCTCGCCCGTTCTGGCGGCGTATGCCAACGGCATCGCCATGCACGTCTTGGACTATGAGCCGATGTGGAGTCCCCCCACCCACGCCACCTCGCCAACGCTGCCGGCCATTCTCGCCTTGGCCGAAGATCGACAGGCTCCGGGCCGGGAAATCATCACGGCCTTTGTCAAAGGCTGCGAGCTCCAGGGACATATTCGGCTGGCCTCCCATCAATACGCGCCCGGCGAGTTTACCGTCCATCCGCCCAGCAGCGTCGGTCTCATGGGTGCGGCGGTGGCCGCCGCCCACCTGCTGGGACTCGATCAAGAGCAGTTGCAACACGCCCTCGGTATCTGCGCGTCTCGTGCGGGTGGGTTGATGGCCAATGTCGGCACTATGGCCAAGGCGACCCACTGTGGCTGGGCGGCCCTATCCGGTTTGGACGCGGCCCTATTGGCATCCCACGGCTTTACCGGCAACCCAACGGTTTTTGAAGCGCCGAACGGTTATGTCGAGCACTTCTTTGGCGAGCCGTTTCAGTATGATGAATTGCTGCGCCTGGGGCAGTCGTACCGCATGGTCGAGCCGGGCTTTGTGATGAAGATGTTCCCGTGTCAGTACGGTACGCATTTCGGGATATTGGTCGCACTGGAACTCCGCCGTCAAATCGCCAGTCCCGACTCCATTCGGGCCATCCATATTACCGCCCCGGTCATGCCCTACGTCGATCGACCCGCTCCTCACAGTGGTCTGGACGGGAAATTCAGCTTCCAGTATACGGTTGCCGCCGCCCTGCTCGACGGCGAGGTGTCGATTCGGACCTTCTCGGACGACTATTGCGCGCGGCCCGCTCTGGCAGCCCTTTTGTCTCGGACTCGCCTGACCCAGGACGGGACGATTCCCGGCGTGTTGGAAGAAATGTGGGTAGACGTTGCGGTCGAACTCCAGGACGGCCGGCGCCTGACGGCTCGGTGTGACGGCCCGCAAGGCTTTTGGGGCCGACCGCCGCTGGCGCGGGACGAGCACTTGGTCAAGATTCGCGACTGCCTCGGCGTCCACCTGACCCAAGAGCACACACAGCAATGTATTCAGCTTGTTGAACAACTGGAAACCCTGGATGCCTCTCAGATTGCCCAGCTTATGACGCTGATTGGGTGATGTCATCAACGAACAGTCCCGGAGGACAGCATGAGCGAAAACCAAGTGCTCACCACGGTGAGCGATCATATTGGCATACTGACGCTGAATCGGCCTGAGGTCATGAACGCGTTCTCTGACACTATGCGCGGCCAGCTTCTCAAGCAGCTCGAACGGTTTGCAACCGACCGGAGTGTCCGCTGCATTATCATTACCGGAGCGGGCAGAGCCTTCTGCGCCGGCGGTGATATCGCCAGCATGGCCAAGCTCCAGGACGACAACACGACCGAGGTCCTTGAGCAGCGCATGGCCCTTGGCAGTCAGGTCGTCCAGTTGCTGCGACGGATGCCCCAGCCCATTATTGCGGCGGTGAACGGCGCCGCGGCCGGCGCGGGCGCTAATCTGGCATTGAGCTGCGACTTTCGACTCGGCTCGGACAAGGCGCTCTTCTCCGAGAGCTTTGTGAAGATTGGCCTGGTCCCCGACTGGGGCGGCTTCTTCTTTTTGTCCCGCCTGGTTGGAACGGCCAAGGCCATGGAACTCATGATGACCGGCGACCGGGTCAGAGCCGAAGAAGCCCTGCGGTTGGGCCTGCTGAATCAGGTCTATCCGCTTGAGAGTTTCTGGGAGGACACGCTCAATTTTGCGCGGACGCTGGCTACGGGTCCGGCCGAGACCCTGGCGCGGATCAAAGAGGGCGTCTACCTCGGCGCGAGCGCGTCGCTCGAACAAGCCCTGGCCTATGAGTACCGAGCCCAGAAAGCGGCCTTTTTGTCCGACGACGCCCGTGAGGGCATGCGCGCCTTCCTGGATAAGCGCGCGCCCGAATTTGGAGAAAAATCCGGGAAGAATTCGGAGTAATCACACCGGAAAGGAAATCAGCATGGCCCGTTTAGCCTATCTGGACCGAGATGACCTGCCTGCGCTTGAGCGCGATATTTTTGATGATCTTCTCAAGCAACGCGGCTCGATTGGCAATATCTTTCGGATCGTGGCGCACAGCCCGTTGCTCCTGCGTCGCATGCTGTACTTCAGCGATGGGCTGCGGAATCGGACCACGCTTGACCCTCGGTTGCGGGAACTCGCTATCATGACGGTCGGCAGGCTCACCGACTGCGAGTATGAATATACCCACCATAAAGCCTTGGCCCAACGAGTTGGGGTGAGTCCTGAACAAGTAGAAAAACTTGCGGACTGGAAGACCAGCCCGGCCTTTAACGAACACGAACGCAGCGTTATTCGCTACGCAACCGAGATGACCGAGCAGGTGCAGATTGCGGATACGACCTTTAACGCGCTCCGTGCCTTTCTCAATGAGGAACAGATCGTCGAACTCAGCTTGAATACCGCGTTCTATAATATGGTTGTCCGTTTCCTCACGGCGACCCAGGTTGATCTTGAGCCGGACGCCAAGGAAACGGGTGGCTAATGCATGTTTCGGGCATGCTACGCTGGCTCAATACAGGCAGCCACATCGTTGCGTGGAGAATTCACCAGGGTTGAGACCGCGTAGGCTTCCATCTCGCCGGCAGGGTATGGCTGGAGGATGGGCAGGATTTTTTGCGGGTCCTCAACCGTTGGGTCGAGCCAGTGCTCTTCAGCCTCACGAGAGACAATCACCGGCATGCGGTGATGGATGTCTGCCATGAGTTCGTTCGGCGTGGTGGTGATAACGGTACACGAATGAATCGTTTCGCCGGACGGTCCAGCCCAGCGTTCCCACAAACCGGCAAACCCAAACGGCTCACCGGATTTCAGCCGAATGTAATAGGGTACTTTGGATGGCCCCGTCTTTTTCCACTCATAAAAACCATCGGCCAGAACGAGACAGCGCCGCTTCCGAATCGCCCGGCGAAAACTCGGCTTTTCCACAATCCCTTCGGCGCGGGCGTTAATCATCCGGTTGCCAATGGCTTTGTCCTTGGCCCAGGACGGGATCAGCCCCCAACGCAACGCCACGATCTGTGGTTCCTGCACATGGATCAGAGCCCACACCGGTTGGGTCGGCGCGATATTATACCGCACGGTCTGCGCAGCAGGCATGGTTCGCGCCACAAACCGAGCCTGGAGCTGCTTCTCATCTGCCGTCAGGCTGTAGCGACCACACATACGATGCTCCTCCTTGCCCCTGCATACTCCTCGAAGAGCCAGCCCCTTTGACTCGATCGTGCTCCATGCGCAAGGGACGTTGCAATTCAAATGCGTCCACGTAGAATGCTCTTTCCATTATTCAGGAACGGTATGTGAGAGCAAGACAAGGAGGTCGAAATGGCATCAGTCACTTTACAAGGTAATCCCCTCAGCCTGGGCGGGTCGGAAGTAGCGGTCGGTCAGGCCGCTCCGGACTTCACCGTGGTCAATAACGATTTGCAGCCTGTCACACTGAGCGGGGCACAGGGGAAGGTGATTATTCTGAGTGCGGTCCCGTCGGTTGACACGCCGGTGTGCGACACGGAGACGCGGCGTTTTAACGAAGAAGCCGCCAAGCTCGGCGAGGGGATCGAAATCTGGACTTTGAGCATGGATTTACCATTCGCTCAGAAGCGCTGGTGCGGCGCGGCCGGCGTGGAACAAGTCAAAACCTTGTCGGACTTTCGTGACCGGGCCTTTGCCGAAGGTTACGGCGTGTTGATCGCGGATGGGCCGCTGGCCGGCATAACCGCCCGCGCGGTGTTCGTCGTGGGGAAAGACGGCACGCTCAAGCACGTCGAATACGTATCGGAGATCGCCAACGAGCCGGATTATGACGCGGCCCTGAATGCCGCCAAGGCTGCCGCCGCGTAGACCCTGTATGTTTCGGAGGGGCAGGCTGCCTGCCCCTCTTTTTTGATCGGGTCTTCGGAGACCCGAAGCGCTACAACACCTCAAACAGTCCGGCCACGCCCATCCCGCCACCGACACACATGGTCACCACCACGTTCTTGGCACCCCGCCGTTTGCCCTCGCGCAGGATGTGCCCGACTTGACGGGCGCCGGTCATGCCGTACGGATGGCCGATCGAGATGGAGCCGCCGTTCACATTGTAGTTCTCCATGGAAATGCCGAGTCGGTCGCGGCAATAGACCGTTTGTACGGCAAAGGCTTCGTTGAGTTCCCACAGATCGATATCGTCCATCGTCAGGCCGTGGCGCTCAAGCAGCTTCGGAATGGCGAAGACCGGACCAATCCCCATTTCATCCGGCTCACAGCCGGTGGCGATCAGCCCTTTGTAGAGGCCCATGGGCTCCAGGCCGCGCTTCTCGGCCTCTTTGGCTTCCATCAACACTACCGCGGCCGCTCCATCAGACAACTGGCTGGAATTGCCGGCGGTAATCGAGCCGTCTGTTACCGACGGGAGCGCGGCGAGGCCCTCCATATTGGTCGTGGGCCGGTTACCCTCGTCACGAGAGAGCGTGACCTCTTTTTGTGTGACCTCGCCCGTTTCCTTGTTGGTCACATCCATGACCGTGGTGATGGGCACGATCTCGTCGTCGAATTTGCCGTCCGTCTGGCCGGCTGCGGTCCGCTGCTGGCTGGCCAGGGCGTACTCGTCTTGCGACTCGCGCGAGACCTGATAGCGCTGGGCGACGATCTCGGCCGTCTTCAACATGGGGAAATAGATCCCGGGCTTGTTGTCCATAAGCCAACCGTCAACGAAATTCTTGGTATTCAGATTGTTTTGGACCAGGCTGATCGACTCGACTCCGCCAGCCACCATGACGTCGGCCCCATCGACGATAATCCGGTTGGCCGCAGTGCTGATCGCTTGCAGCCCGGAGGAGCAGTAGCGGTTGATGGTCATGCCGGAGGTAGTCACGGGCAGGCCGGCCTTCACAGCCGAGGTCCGCGCAATATTATGCCCGGTTGAGCCTTCCGGCAGCCCGCAACCGAACACCACATCCTCGACCTCTGCCGGTTCCACCCCGGCCCGCTCAACCGCGTTTTTAATGACATGCGCGCCCAGGGTCGCGCCGCTGGTTTTATTCAGGCTGCCCCGAAAGGCTTTGCCAATTCCAGTCCGGGCGGATGATACAATAACGGCTTCTCGCATGAATATGGCCTCCTTTGTTCCGGGTCTCGTCCGACGTTTGCGCCAGCCTATCCTAGGCCGGCCCTTCCGCCAACCGGGCCTGCGCCTTGACTTCTGTCCGCTTTATTGGAAATGACGAAAGACGCGCTCAGAGAGGAGAATCCCATGATTGAAGTCTACGACCTGGCCGGAGCGGACAGTTTGCGTTTTAGCCCGTTCTGTTCGCGGACCAAGGCGGCCTTACGCCATAAGGGCCTGGACTATACGACGGTCCCGATTCGCTTTTGCGATAAGGACAAATTGACCTTTTCCAAGCAGGACCGGGTGCCGGTCATTACGGATAACGGCACGGTTGTCTCGGATTCGTGGAAGATTGCCGAGTATTTGGAAGACCACTATCCGGAGGCCAAGCTCTTCCCCGGCCCGGGCATGAAAGAGGCCTGCCGGTTCTTTAATCTGTACATCGACAATACCCTTCACCCGGCGCTCTTTCCGGTCATAGTGTATGACATCTTTGAAAAGATCGAGCCGGTAGACCGTGACTACTTCCGGGAAAACCGGGAGGCCCGGCTCGGCGCAACACTGGAAGACATCGCCGCCAGACGCGACGACTTTCGCCCCCGTCTCAGATCCGTCCTGGCCGACCTGGAGGCCGTCGCCCTGGGCCATGAGTATTTGTTTGAGGTGTTGACCTATGCCGACGTGTGCCTGTTCGGCTCGTTCACCTTCGCGATGCGGGTGAGCGACGAGCCGCTGTTTGACGCGGCTCCGTCCCTGGCCCGCTGGTGGGAACGGATGCAGACGCGCTTCGAGATCTAGCCCGGTTGAGCGGGTGCCGCACCATTACAAGCGGGTAGTCTGCTTCTCCCGCTCGACCACCTTGGCCAGGACCAGGAGGGCAATCAGGTTCGGGATGGCCATCATGCCGTTCAGCGTGTCGGACACGTCCCAGACCAGCCGTAAGCCACCGGTTGCGCCAATATACAGAAAGGCCAGAAACAATATCCGATACGGAATCACCGCCACCTTGCCGAACAGATACTCCCAGGCTTGCCCGCCATAAAAACTCCACGTCAGCATGGTGCTATAGGCAAACAGGATCAAACAGATAAAGACCAGATAGTCTCCCAAACCGGGCAAACCCTGGGCAAAGGCCGCCGCGGCCAACAGCCCCGGAGACGTGTCAGCCTGGCCGAGAACACCCGTCACCATAATCACCAGCCCGGTGACGCTGGCGACAATCAGGGTATCCACGCACACCTCCCACATGCCCCAAAAGCCCTGCCCGACCGGTGTGTTCTTGGCTTGGGCGTGCACGATGGAGGCCGAGCCCAGTCCGGCCTCATTGGAAAAGATGCCGCGCGCCAGCCCGTAGCGCATGGCCAGCATCACGGTCGCCCCGCCCCAGGCTCCAACCGGGGCGGCAGGCGTGAAGGCGGAGGTGATGATCGTTGCCAACGCGTCCGGCAGGGCCGAGGCGTAGCGCAGGAGAATCACCACACCGCCGACCAGATAGAGCACGGCCATAAAGGGCACCAGATATGAGGTGGTCCGGCCAATGCGCCGCACCCCGCCCAGGATGACCACCGCCACCAGAGCGACCACGCATCCCCCGGCGATCGGTCGGGGCAGGCTGAAGGTTTCATACAGACTCGCCGCCACCGTATTCGCCTGGACCATATTGCCGATACCCAGCGCGGCCGCACCGGTCAGAAA
>WTHD01000030.1 GCA_011523265.1 Candidatus Binatota bacterium | reverse complement strand
GTGATAGGCAGCAAGCGCCGCGCGTCGGCCGAGGCCCATTCGGTCTGCCAGTCGTTATAGATCTGCACGCAGGTCAGCATCAGTTCAGGATCGTTTAATTTTAAGAACTCCTGAGCGCCGAACCCGCCGACGTTGGGATACATCACCATGGCCCAGATGCCCATCTGGTCCATATACTTGAGCCGTTCCTGGGCATCATGCGCGCCTGGGTGCATCTCCTCGTAGTTCTTGGGCGGATTCTGCATATTGCCACGGCCCGCGGTCGCGGTCATACCGGGGTTGGCCAGGAGTGACTCCCCTCCCACAAACCAGGACAAACGCCCGTCTTTATCGGTTTGGACGTGGGGCACCCGGTCGCGCATCTTCTCCGGGGCCCGACTCGTCCATAGATCTGGACTCTCGGTCACATGCGTATCAACATCAATAATCGTATAGCCGCTCATACCTTCCCTCCTTTGGATTGTTTGCAAACATGCGGTGAAAAGAGGAGTTTACCCTAACAGACCCGCCTTCGTTGCGCTATGTTTGACGAAATGAAATTGCCGTAGACCCTCAGCGTTTTATCTCCTTCTCAAAGAGACTGACGCC
The DNA here is from genome assembly GCA_011523265.1 of Candidatus Binatota bacterium. GTDB lineage: Bacteria > Desulfobacterota > Binatia > Bin18 > Bin18 > Bin18. The sequence continues at coordinate 2,890 of WTHD01000030.1, read as the reverse complement.
CTTACGTAAGAGGCGAAAAAGTTCTCTCGATTCCGCTGGCGGCAGCCGAGCTATAAAGGGCCGGAGGAACTTCTTCCCTTCTTCCTCCATGGTATGAAGGAAGCGTTCTCCCTTTGGGGTCAAGATGACTTGTTTCTCTCGGCCCGAGTCTGGGTCCTCAACGAGGCGGACGAGTTTGAGCGGTGCATTCGCCATATCGCGTAGGGCACGCGTAATCGTGGAACTGCTGGTTTCAAACCAGGATGCAAGGAGGCGTTCGATGTCTTTCCGGCGCATATGCCCATCGGTCTCCCGCTCTGTCCGCATCAGCCACAGGATAGCAACCTGCTTGCGTGACAACTGGCCGCAACGCAGCACATCTTCGAGAGCCATACCGATCTTATAGTGAATTGGTAGGAATAGCTCGGTTGCTTCAGCCGGGAAATCGTTCTGCGCATCCGCCTGAGTAGCCTTTGCCATCTCTCTCCTCCATGTCTTTCCGTATGAGCACTGTATTTGTATTCCTGGTGAGATTATCTAGCACAATATGTTGACATATTCAAATTATTTCATTATGAAATAGTTTTGTTAAGAAATTATAAAGGAGGGTCGCCATGCCATTGACGAAAGTGTCTGTAGATCGTCTGTATCGGAAAACAGGAAGCCCGACCGAGAAAAAGGAACGTGCTGTCAGACAGGTCGCCGATGATATTTTTGCCGAGCTTCTTTCTCCTCCGTCCCATCGGAAACAGCGTTCTCAGCGACAGAAAAAGTGTCTCTCTCAACGTCGTCCCGGATCTCGGCTAGGAGTTGTACCGCTCGTACTTCTGCTGTTGAGTGTCTTTGGGACTGCTTGTAGCGAGCAGCCAATGAGTGCCAAGGAAGAACAGGCGATTCGCTTGGTCAAAAGCTATGCGCCTAGTGAAGGCTATTTCAGCGTCGTCTCAAACGTTGATCACAAAGCGCGAGAGTCGGGACAAGCTGGCAATGCTTGGTCTTGGAGGATGTGGGAGGCTGGTCTACGGTCTCAAACCGACCGCCTGGTTGAGACGCTGAGTCAATATTTGAATGTTTTTGAAGCTCCGGGTGGACGCTGGGTTCGTTTTACGTATGCGGACAGCAAGGGGATTCATGAAGCAGCGTGGGAGGTAGATATTTATCGCAAACGTGTTGTGCCGCAAAATATGCTCGCCCGGGAACTGACCACGCCAGCAGATGCCCAGAGAGCTGTGCTGCCTCCGCATCTGACTGGACCTGGCACGTGGGCGGGCGGAGATTGATACCGGACGGAAAGGGCGCTAACGTTTGTGCAAGAAAGCGATAAGGAGAGAAGCGCGATGAATCGTTTCCTAGGGCTTATTGTTGGCTGTATTGTCGTGTTCGGATTGCTGCCTATTCCGGCGCAGGCCTGTACCTGTCTCACCCCGCCGTCGCCCAGCCAGGGAGCGGAAGCCGTCGACGTCGTGTTTGTGGGGACGGCCGCGAACGTCGAGCACATTGAGGCCGACGGCTGGCTATACGGGGCGTGGAAGTCCATGCTGGGCTCTGAGCACCTGTATGAGTTTGAGACGCTCCGGGTCACAATGGATGTCGGCACCGCGATCAAAGGCACGGACAAATCCCAACTGATCCTCGAAACCTACGCCACCACCGAACTGTGCGGGGTGCTGTTCCGGGAAGGGGAGGAATATCTGGTCTATGCCTTTAATGGGGCCGGCGAGACCGTGACAACAGATATGTGCACCCGAACGGCAACCTCAAAAAAGGCGGCCGCCGATATCAAATCTCTGGTGAATAATGAAGTCACCGCAGTCTGCGAGGGCTGGACGTGTATTAACGACTAGTCTCAGGCCGAAGGAGCGGCATGCAGCTTCACTATCCCGACTCTGTTGACGAGATTGATCTATCGAACTGGGACTTCTGGCGCAAAAGTCTGGAAGAGCGAGAAGGCGCTTTTGCGCTGCTGCGTAAAGAGTACCCTGCTACCGTTTGATGAGAGCTAGTGGAGATGCTCCACAATCACGAAGTAGTGAGCAGCCACACCATCCCCACCCAGCCGAGCCCTAACCAGACTGCCATCACCCAGCCCGCCACATTCGGCACTACCCGGGGATGCAGAGAGATGACTTGCCCCGGCAGCCGTCGGAACAGAAACACGGTGCAGGCCGTGCCAAACGGCCCGGTGAGCCACGGACTCGACCCCGCCAGCCACCAGGCTGCCGCCCAAATCAGACAGACAATAGGGACGAGGAAGAAGAGCAGGGGTCCAGCGGCATAGTCGGGAGCGGCCCGGAGCCGCCGGGCCGCTCCCCGTTTGTGTTCAAGCCGTGCCTGAGTCTCCTCCAACCGCTCACGCAGCGAGGACATGACTAGTTAGGTTTAATTTTTCCGGAATCGATTACCTTGACTCTATCCCCGATTTTTCCTATCCCCTGTTTGAGATCCAAGCCAAATTGCGTCAAGGCAAGCCCAATCGCCACCGCAATCACACCCACCAGAATGGCATACTCCAGGGCTGAGACTGCCTTGGAATCACGGATAAGTTGCTTGAAACGTCGTACCATTGGACACCTCCATGCTTCCCGCTTCACGGGAATTGTACGTACGCCCCGGCGGTTGAGAGTTGCCGGGCCGTACGTACAACACAACAGTGTAAATGGAGTGAGTCCTGTATATTTGCCACAGCGCGGGTAGCTACTCCCGCGCCTTGTGTGGCTATGGTATTCAACAGGCGACCCGACTCAACGGGTACACTGTTGGTTGTACGTGTCCCTGCCCTTATAGGAGCTACGCCAAAATGTCAAGATGCAGATAGTATGTATGAGAGATGGGGAGCGACCGGGCGGGGAGTGGACTTGGTGAGCGATTGCTACTAAGACCTTGGGGTAGGAAATTCTGTCTCTGATACACC